>CADBTE010000398.1 GCA_902797455.1 uncultured Planctomycetota bacterium
CTTCTGGCCGATTCGTTCCCGGAATCTTCGGAGGATTATCCGGAGATAAGATTCAATCAGCAGTTTCTCACGTTCAACGGAACCAAGCCGATCGCCATTCGCGCCGTGGAGTACCAGGGGGAACCGTTCTCCTTCCTCAAAGGACTCCAGTTCAACGCCATTTGGCTAAAAACTCCGCCAACTCGCGAGCAGCTCAACGAGGCGCGCCGAAACCGTCTGTGGCTGATCGCTCCCCCTCCGGTCGGCGGCCAGACGGTCGCCAGTTCCAACAGTACGCCGGCCGACCCCCCCGAAGGGGTTCTTCCCTACTTCAACCGCGCTCAGGTCGACAGCGCCTACGATCCGGTGATCGCCTGGGATTTCGGAAGCACCCTCAACGCCGATCAGGCCGAGCTGGTTCGGCGCAGTGCCGAATTCATCCACCGGCTCGACACCCGTCAGCGGCCGATCGTCGGCCGTGTCGCCACGGGGTTAGTCAATTACACGTCGTACGGAAGCGGAATCGACGCCATTATTCTCGAGCGCCGGCCGATGCTCAGTTCCCTCGATTTTTCACGGTACGGCCGCTGGCTCAATGACTACCAGAAGATTGGGGAACCCGGCTACCCCTACTGGAACGAAATCCAGACCGAGCCGGATTCTTCCCTTCTGGCCCAATGCCGATTTTTCGGCGCCACCGACGAACTACCCGGGCTCGTCTCGTACGAGCAGATGCGCCAGCAAGTCCGTTTGTCGCTGGCCGCGGGGATCCACGGCCTGATCTTTAGTTCCAGCTCGGCGCTGTGCGGCCCCGACCACGAATCGCAATACCGAGCGGCGGCCCTGGAGCTGATCAATCTGGAGCTGCTGCTGATCGACTCCTGGTTCGCCTCGGGGAGTGCCGAAGAGATCATTGACTCGGAAGACGGAACCATCGGCGCGGCGATCCTCACCACCGAGCGAACAAGCCTTCTTCTGCCGCTTTCGACAGAATCGGACAGTCAGTTCGTCTTCGGCCAGGGGGCGGCGACCAATCGATCGTTCATCGTTCCGGCCCGCGATGGCTGCCGGTCCGATCTTCTCCTCCCCGGCGCGATTCGAACCGTCCCCTCCCACCGAAAGGCGGGGGGAATCCACCTCGATATGGACGAGATCAGCATGAACTCACTGGTCTATATGGCGCAGTCCGAGTGGTATACCCGCGTCACCGCCCAGAAGTGTAATTCCATCCTGGGGAAACGAATGGCCGAACTGGCGATTCGACTGGCGAAGATGCGGCTGGATCTCTTCCGAGAGACGATCGGAACCCTTCAGCAGATGGGAGAACAGGGGGGGATCCCGACAGTCAATAAACGCTCGCTTCTCCCGCTGACCGAGCAGACCACCGTTCTCCTCCAGGCGTGCGAGTCGATCGCCCAAGCCGAAGACTACTACAACCAGAACGATTTTTCCCAGGCCTATCTCGAGGCGGAACGCTCGACGCGGGAGATCCGCGGCACCGCGCATCGGCTGCGCAAACAGACCACCCGATTCGACCAGAATGTCCCGGTCCTTCCGGTTTCGATCAGCTTCGAGACCCTCCCGGCGTACATCGACACCTACGGAAAAATCACCTCGCGCCGGGTAAAAATCGGAACCGAAAATCGACTCGTCGGGGGGGATATGGAGCGGGCGGACGACTGGTCACGCGCAGGATGGAGCCGACAAGAGACACTGGTTCCCGGGATCGAGTCCCACCTCAACCGCTCCGGCGAGGCGGCCCACTCCGGCTCGTTCGGTCTGCTCTTTACCCTCACGTCCATCGAAAGCGTTCCACCAGCGGAGCTGTCGAACCCGCCGCTGGCGGTCAGCGTCTCGTTTCCGGTCCATACCGGTGAGATGCTCTGTATCGAAGGGTGGATCGCTATCCCCCAAACCCTCACCAGCGGGGTTGACGGGTTTATGGTCTACGATAACCATGGAGGAATCGCGCTGGCGCAGCGTTACCGGGAACGGACCGGATGGCGCCCCTTCGCGTTCTACCGTTTCGCCGCCTGGGATGGGGAGATGACGCTGACCTTCGCTATGTCGGGGCTCGGAACGGTGAAACTCGACGACATTTCGGTCCGAACGGTCGGCCCGTAACCGATAAAACCTCTTTTTAGCCGTCGGCGCGTTTCCCCTTCCCCGTCACCAGGCGGGCCATGGCGCGAAGAACCGGGAAGGAGCGAAGCCACCCGTGGCCGAACGACAAAAGGGCGCGCGCATAGCAGATCGGGTGACGCAGGGGAGAAACATGCCGGCGCAGCATCGTCCAAGCCACACCGTACGCCCGATCGAACCCCTTTTGATAGATAAACCAGGGGATAAACCACTGTAAGACAAACTGCCGTACCGAGGCACGGCGTTCGGGGGGGATCTTCCCTTCTGATTCCCACTGCTCAATCGACAGCAGTGTCGCCGGATAGTGCGACTGACCCCGCTGCTTGACCTTTTCCTTGGCGTTTTGGGCCATCACCCCCACTTGCGTATAATACAGCAGCTGTTCGACCGGCATATGTGCCATCCGCTTTGAGCAGATCGCCATCCTCATTATAAAGTGCGCGTCGGTGCCGATTCTCAGACCGACCGGAAACAA
>CADBTE010000399.1 GCA_902797455.1 uncultured Planctomycetota bacterium
GGCGATCCGCGGTGCCCCGCCGACAAGGATGCCGTAGAGAACCGTCTCCATACGGAGGACAAACGGCCAATATTCCCGCGGGCAGTCGTCGTCGCCAAGAATCTTCAGGAACAAGTTTTTCTCCTCTTCTCGCGATGGTTTATTTGGTGGTTATTTATTTTCTGCCAGCGATCGGAGTGTCCGGAGGTTGACCACGTCCCAATCGAGCTGCTGAGAGTCGATTTCGGTGGTCCCCTTCGGGGTTTCGAGGTACATCGGGGTCTCGGCAAAGCGCGGATCGGTCACAATGAAACCGAACGGCTCCCGCCCTATTTTGCCATAGCCGATATGGGCGTGACGATCGATCCGAGAGGCGTTTTCTCGAACCGAGTCGTTGAGATGGAACGCCTTAAGCCGGTCGATTCCGATAACCCGGTCGAACTCGGCCATCGTCGCCTCGTAGGCGCTTTGTGTGGAGAAATCATAGCCCGAGGCGAAGACATGGCATGTGTCGAAGCACACGCCGAGCCGGTCATTATAGGAACAACCGGAGATCATCTCGGCGAGATGCTCGAATCGGCAGCCGAGGTTAGTCCCCTGACCGGCAGTCGTCTCCAGAAGGACCGTGACCGACTTGGGGGAGGATGCCAAGATGGTATCGAGCGCTCGGACAATCGTCCCGATTCCCTCTTGTTCACTCGACGTGGTGTAGGAACCGGGGTGGGTGACCACCGAGGTGATCCCGAGCCGTTCGGCTCGCTGGAGTTCATCGGCAAAAGCGGCGATCGATTTTTCGAGCAGGTCGCTTTTGGGGGAAGCCAGGTTGATCAGATACGAGTCGTGGATGAGGGGAGAGGTCAGCCCGGTTTGTTCCAGCGCTGAAGCGAATGCGTCCGCGGCCTCGTCGCTGATCGGCGCGCCGCGCCACTGGTTGCTGTTTTTGGAAAAAATCTGGACGGTATCGAAACCGTTGGCGGCCGCGCGCGAAACCGCCTGGTGGAAGCCGCCGGCAATCGATTCGTGAACCCCGAAATAAGGCACGTTTAATCCTCCTTAGGTAAAAGATCGCTGGTTACTTTCCCGGTCGGCCCGGACGCTTCCCCGGCGCGGTTCCCCTTCGGCCCGGGCGGCCGGGGCCGCTGCTTCCTTTTGCGAAAGAAGGTTTGTTTCCGGATGAACGTTTTTTCTCGGAGACGCGGTTTTTCTCTTCCCACTGCTGGCGCCTTCGCGCCTGTTCGTCCCGGAGGGCCTGGTTTTTTCTCTGGTGGCGCTTGATTTCGGAACTGCGGCGCAGGTTCTTTTCAGCGGTATAAGCCGGGACGAGGCACTCCGGACCGGAACCGATCAGATCGCTTCGGCCGGCGTCTTTGAGCGCCGTTTTCACGTCGAAGTAGTTGGCGCCGTCGAAATATTCCAGAAGCGCCTGCTGCAGACGCCGTTCCCGAATGTGGATGACGTTATGGACGGAAATTCCGGTAGTCGGGTCTTTCCCGAGGAAATGCATCGCGGTGACCAGTCCGAAGGGGGATGGGACGAAGGAGTCGACCCGTTCGGGCTGAAGGTCATGGGCATTGAGCGCGGAAATCATATCGGCGATCTTTTCCAGTGTCGTATCGGGGACCGACCCGAGAAAACGCCGCAGACGAGGAACTTCCCCCTGGCGGACGGTGGGAATCGTCATTCGAAGCAGTTCCGCGGCTTCGGGACGTATCCGGGCTGAGGAACAGACCACCGGCCATACGCACGAGGTCCGGCGGCACTCATCGCGTGCCTCGGCGCTGGCGCAGCAAGGGCGCCAAGTCTTGAGCAGCTCACCGACGGTGACGGCGGCCGACTCGGCGGCCAAACGGCGGAATTCCTCGGCCGCCTCAGGGATCTCGGCCAGAAGCGTTCGGCCAAAGTCCCCACAGCGGGTTCCCAAGGCGCACATGGCGCATCCGCCGGCGCACCGCTCGGGGGCGGAGACGAGAGAATCGAGCCGCCGGACGATGGGGAGATCAACCCCTTTGGCGGTGCCTTGAACGGTACCGGTAAAGGTCACCTTCGGCGCTTGAGCGGGGCTCTTCGCGGGGGGAAGGACGACAATGGCGTCCTCTTTATATTCCTGCAGGAAAGCGACCCCTTTGGCCGGATTGCTGTTTTTCTCGATCAGCGCGACCATCTTCCCGAACTGTTCGGCTGATTCACAAGCGTCCTCGTAGCTGGGGAGATAGAGGAGGGTATCGGTCTCCTCGAGGAGATCTTCGGTGTGGTCGATTCGGTAGACCGTCCCCGGAATGTCGCGAAGGGACTTGATCGGCTCCCCCCGGTCGAGCCGCCGCGCGGCTTCGACCAGGGCGCTGGGAGCATCATGCCAGCACAAAAGGGCGGCTCGGGCATCGAAGAGGATCGGGCGTTTGAGTTTATTGAGGTGGAAGTCGTAATGAACAAAGCGGCGCGCCGAGGCCTCCTCGCCAAAGAGAATGACCGGGACATTCGGGTAGGCGTCACGGGCACGCTGGGCGTAAGCCAAAAGGGCGCGCGTCGGGCGGGCGCCCGGTTTCCCCTCAGGGGAAAACCAATCGTACAGGGGCTGATGCGTGACCGGATCGCAGCCGTCCATCGAGTCGTATTGGCCGGAGGTGACCAGGAATGCCAGCCGCGGCCGGCCAAACCGGGTCCAGTCATTCGCGTGGTGCGTGGACGGCCGCGCGAGGATCGCCACGCGGAAGCCGGCGGCCTCTAACGAGCGGGCCGCCTGGGCGGCAAGGATCGCCGGGTGATCGATGTAGGGGTCACCGGTGACCAGGACAAAATCGACCTCTCGCCAATGGCGCTGGGCAACCTCGCGGGCGGTCACCGGAAGGGGGGCTTCGCGGGGGACAGCCCGTTTTTCCTCATCGCTCAAAGCGGGGGAAAGCGTGAATTCTTCGCGCGGGGGACGAACCTTGTCGAGGCGCCTCGAAAAAGGGCGCCTGGGGCGTTTGTTCTGGGAGTGCTTCGAGAATCTCGACGGGGACATGGTCGGCGACTTTTAACTGTTGATTGGCAAGGGGACGAAAATTCGCCTGTCTGCTACTATTCTATCTCATTTTAGCGCGTCGGCAATTCAATCGCGCCAGGGAAGGGGGGCTATTTTAACAGATGTTAAACTTTAACGATTAA
>CADBTE010000400.1 GCA_902797455.1 uncultured Planctomycetota bacterium
CGAGCCGGATCCATCGCGTCGACACTAAGTTCCTCAACGGCTCGCTCGACCCAGTACTTCTGCCGGACATCGTACATTCTCTTCCCGAAGGCGACGGTCGGGCGCTGTGTCAAACGCGAGATTTTCCGTTTGGTGCCGCGATATCGAAGCTCGGTGAAGTAACTTCCCCACATTCCGCCGATAAAGACCGGAACGATCGGGACCGACGGGGCAGCATCCCCCTCCTTCGGCGCGTGGTGCGGCACCCCTTTGAGCATCGAGAGGAACCCCTCTTTGAAGGGGCCCATCTGACCTGTCCGGGTCAACGTTCCTTCGGCGAAGATACAGACCACCTCACCGTTGATGAGCGCTCCTCTGGCGGCGCGGATGGCGTTAACCACCGAGCGGCGATCTCCCGGTCGAAGGAGGATCGCTCCGGTTTTGCGGCCGAGCCAACGGACAAAGGCACTGTCGGGCAGGTCGTCTTTGTTGGCGACGAAGCGCACCCGGCGTTTTTGCGAGGTGTAGATCAAAAGGGCGTCGATATAACTGACGTGGTTGCTGACCAACAGCGCACCACCGGTCTCGGGGACGTTATCCCGGTCGATGATCCGAGGGTTATAAATCAACTTGAGGATGGCGTGGACGATAAATTCCAGAATCCGGATGACGAAGGTCATTTTGTATCACTACCCTCTTTCCTATTATTTCCCGTGGGTGATGAAGTCGCGCGTCTGGGTGATGAAGGCCCTGACCGCGAATAAGAAGACCGGGACGGTCAGCACCGCGCAGGCGATCCAGATTCCGTTGGCCGAGAGATTGAGCGAGTCCTTATCGGCCAGGATTCCCTGAAAGACCGAAAACAGCGCCATTGCCCCAAAGGAGTAGAAGTTGTAGGCGGCCATGATTCTTCCTCGGTGAGTTTCGGGGGATTTGGTCTGGAGAGTGGCCAGCAGGGGGATATCGAACATTCCCGAGGATGTCCCCAGAAGAAGCAGCCCCAGGGTACCGTAGATGAACGGGAAGGAATCGAGCGAGGCGTAGGCGTTTTCTCCCGCCGAAGCGTGGGGAGTCAGCCCGAGGACGACGGAGAAAACGATGATAAAAAACGCCCCGATCGGAACCATCCCCAGCTCGACGCGGCCGCGCGACAACTTGCCGGCCAGCATCGCGCCGAACCCCAGCCCGAGCGACAGAGCGACCAGGAGCAGACCGATATGGTCTTGCCGGACACAGAGGATTTCATCGCCGAATTTATCAATATTCAGCTGAGCCAGCGCGCCGAGCCCCCAGAAGAAGGAGCTCCCCATCGCTACCCAAAAAAGGAACCTTTCTCGGAAGAGAAAGCGCAGATCGGCGAAAGTCTGGTAGAACGGGTTCAGCGGGAACCGCGCCTGCGGGTCGCAAGGTCTCATCTTGGGGATGAAAAGACTGGAGATCAGCCCGATCAAGGCAACCGCCAAAAGCGCGGCGGCCCACCAGTACCAGTGATAAAGCCCCCCCTGGCCGATTTGCGGTTTGCCGTCGGGCATGAGGGTGGTCATCACGAAGAGGGTCGAACCGAGGAGCTGTCCCCCGACACAGGCGATCAGCGTCGTGAGGGAATAATAACCGTTGGCCTCCGAAATACGGGCCAGTGGGACGATCGTCGGAAGGGAACTGTACTTGGCGGGACTAAAGAACGCGCTTTGGGCCCCGAGCAGGCACAGAACCACGAGCATGAAGGGGACCGACTGCGCGAGAATCCCGAATATCCCCATCACAATGATGATCACCTCGGCGATTTTGCACGCGATGATTACCTTGCGACGGTCGCAGCGGTCACAGAAAAAACCGGCGTACGCGGTCAGCAGCAGGAAAGGAAGAAGAAATACGACCGCCCCGATGGAACGAACTTTGTCGGGATTGTCGCTCCATCCGACGGCGTATTTTCCGATCGGGATGATCAGCCAGCGGAAGAGGTTGTCGTTGAGGGCAACCATGAACTGGGTAATCAAAATGGCGATAAACCCCTTGGTCCAGAGCCGTGGAGAGGAGTCAGGCGGAACAAAAGCGTTGGCTCCGGCGGCGGCGCCGTCGATTTCACGGGTCGAAGATGACATCGTCAATATCTGCAGCCTGGTTTGGCGTATCGGGTTTTGAAAGGGGGACGCGGGCTTGGCGGACTTTAGCACGTGTGGAGGATAACGGCTTCACCCTC
>CADBTE010000401.1 GCA_902797455.1 uncultured Planctomycetota bacterium
AAATCGAGCCCCGCCTCTTCGTATAGGTGAACGAGGACCTCGGTATCGGTATCTGTCTTAAACCGATGCCCCTTTTCCAGCAGCTCGCGCCGAAGCTCGACGTAATTGTAAATTTCGCCGTTGAAGGTTACCCAGACCGATCCATCCTCGTTGGACAGCGGCTGGCGTCCCGCCGTGGAGAGGTCGATAATCGACAGCCGCCGATGTCCCAGAGCAACGCCGGCTTGAGAGCCCCCCTGACCGGGAGACAATATAAGCGTCCCCCGATCGTCGGGACCGCGATGCGTCAACGAATCGACCATCGCGTCGAGTGTCTCGGGTGAAACCGGTACCCGAGAACGGTCCACCGCGCCGCAGATCCCGCACATCGCGTCCCTCCCAAATGAAAAAGTGAAAGATCAGACCTTCTTTTCGGCCATCGCCCGCGCGAGAATCTCCGAAGTACTCGGACGCATGATTCTCGGATCCACATGCTCACCGCGGCGAAGTGTGGCTCGGACATCTTTACCAGAGATAAAAACCGGTTTTTCGTCCTTGTGGAACTCCATCAGGTCGACACGGCCGATCGACTCGTAGTAGGCGGCGAAACCGACCTTCAGAGGTTTTTCCAGCAGGATTCCGTCGAGGGAATCAAAGATCTCCTGAGCATCGAAATCTCCCCAGATGGCTGTTCCGTCTTTGTAGGGAGCGTCGGCGTGCTTACGACCGATGATCAGATCGGTGAAACCGAAATTCTGACGATAGATCGCGTGCATCACCGCTTCCTTCGGGCCGCCGTAGAACATCTTGATATCGAGACCGAGAAGGATAACCCGGTCGGGGACGGCACCGCCGATCTTGTCCCAGAGCGACTGGTCACTATCCCCCTCCCCCAGAGCACGGGCATCGATCAATTTTTCGTAGGTCTGCATCCGAATCTCAGCGTTCACGTCATCCCCCTTGGTCTCACCAACCAACGGATTCAGACAGGCCCCGGCATTGAAACCGGCGCGAAGCAGAGACTCCAGCCCATAAACCAGGGCGTACTCGTGGGCACGGTGGAGCGGGTTGCGCGTCTGGAAAGCAACCACTCTCTCCCACCCCTTCTTGGCCAGCAGGGCACGAACCTCACGAGGCGAGAGAATATACCGGCCAAAAGCCGGATTCTTCTCCTGCGGAAAGACCTGGATCGTCCCGCCGAGGAGGTGAGTCTTGTCCGCGTCGTTGACCAGAACCATATCGGCGCCGGGGTGATCGGTCCGATCCGTTAGGTAGACCGACTTGAGATAGCGCGTCTTCTCCCAAGGGAAAACATCGGTCACATTCAGGACAGCGACCGGCCTGCCGGCACTATTGACCAGAGCCACTTCCTCACCGACCTTGATGGAAGAGGCCATCTCCTCGGTCACGGGGATAGACAGCGGGATCGTCCAGGCGTACTTTTTACCGTCGCAGAGGATAACCGCCTCGTCCAAGACCCGATTGAAGGTATCTCGGTTCATCGGACCGTCCAACGGGGTCAGCCCACCGTCTCCCCAGCGGTAGACGGTGGAAAGATCCGCGTCCGACACCGGAACTTTGCGAAGCCCATCGGCCCTTTTCATCTCCTCACTGACCCGATCGGCCGCGATCCGGCACTCGACAGGAACATTCAATCCTCCATGGAAACTAATCAAATCGCTCATCGATCTTCTCGAATTCTCTGCTGTTAACGTTTCTTTATCAAAAACACCGTGGCTTCCCATCAAAAGGATGCCTCGGAAAAAACTCTCGACGCTTCCGCAAAAAAGATCTCTTCTCCCCCCTCTTTTTTACCACAGGGACAAAACAGACCGAAAGTTTATGGAGGCGAAGGCATTGTAGTTAAAAAACTCTTCTTTATCAACCTTCCTTTTTTATCCGCCCCATTTTTACATCACACAAAATTCTCTATTCTCCCAAGACAGGGGAGGTCACAAAGATCTGTCTGTTCGATGATCCCCAGTGCCGCTTCAGGGACACTTCCGCGGGCATCGTCGACGAGATACCAACCGTCGCAGCCAAAGCGCAGCATCTCCTCCGCTTTGCGCCGATCATCCGACGAAACCACCACTCCATGATCAACCAGGACTATATCGAACGACTCGGCCAGTTCCAAAAGCCGAGCCAGCCAAATCTGGCGGCAGCTGGCGGAAAACGCCGCCGGGATACTCCCCGGCGAAAGGGGAAGAAGAAACAGACCGCATCGCTGCTGTAGCGCTTCGTCACCTTGGGGGAAACGCTGGCGAGGGAACTGAAGCCGGAGCAACCCGTCCGATGGACTGTCCTCTTGTTGGGAAAGAATGGTCTCCCATCCGTCCGCGGGTTCCAGACCGAAGTACGCAGCCAACGCGGGGGTTTCAAAACTGGCGTCGACCAAAAGGACACCGTAGTGGCGGCAGACCAGTTCGTGGGCTAGGGAAAGAACGAGCGTCGAACACCCGACCCCATGCCGCGCGCCGCCAAAGCCAAACATCCGAGTTCCCGCCGCGGCCTGACGTTCCACAAGATTGCTGAGTTGATCGAATGCCTCCTCACCTCGGGATAGGAGCCGCAAAATGTCCCGAGGCCAACCGGGAACCAAAACACGCCTGGCCCAACGATAAGGATCTCCCAAAGAGGGAAGGACACTGCTGTTCCCCCCCGAAAAACCGCAGACGGTTTCTTCTTCACGAGGAGCGCTGATCTTTGGCGCGTCTTGCGGTGTCCGGAGCGCTTCTTCGCGAGGCACAGACTCCTCGTGGATTCTCAACATCGGCTCCGCGCAGGGGAGAGCGTCGCAGTCCAGATAGGAAGTCACCGAAAAGACCGAACCGGCCGGTCTTGGCGGGACGAAAGGGATCACCTCGGGATCGTCAGATCTGCCCGACGCTCCGCCGGCGCCGATACGATCACCCGGTTTCGTTTCAGGGAACGAAACGGTGAACGTCGGGCCGCCGCGCGAATTCAGGAACGTATCTTCGTTCGACATATCGATTCTCTCTGCTCAAAGGAACAGCTTGGGCCCTGTCCCGGTCAGTGGACACCTCCGCCTTGGGGAAGCATCGCCGTTGTCTTCGGGCCGCCGGTCTGGATTCGGTAGTCAGCGAATCGACCGGATGTTTTCGGTACCTGGGTCGGCACCGTCTCGGCCGTCCGTGAAGCGACCTGCGTCATCGGCAATTCGGCCTCCGGACGAGGCATATCGTCCATGTAGATGCTGTTCGGATCAGTGTTGTACGCGGCAAAACCAATCGACGGATCGAACGGCGTCACCTCGTTTTTCATCGGAATCTCGGGCTTTTGAACCAGGGTCTGTTCCGAAACCTGTCCCACGGTCGAATCGGCCAGCTGGTCCCAGCCGCAGGCCGATCCCTCGCGGGCGGAGGGTTCGTCATTCAATTTAGGTTCGGCGTCACCGACTTGAACAGGGGCAGCGGACGGCACCATGGAAGCAAGTTCCGTCACGGAAGAAGCGGAGGAGATGACCGGACCGTTCCCCGCGGCCGCATCAGCGTCAAAGTCGAGCGGACGCTCCATTTCGGCGACGGCTGGCGAGGTTCCCTTTTCCCAGACAGGGATATCACCAAAACCGGTGTTGGACCACCGTTGGGCATCGGCCGTCTGCCGGGACTCGACCGGTTCGGCGGAAGCTTTCGACTCCTGAGGACACTCGGCTGTGTTCTGGGCCGAGGCAACGCTGAAGACCGTCTCCTGAGCCGCCTGCGGCGCGGGGATCGGATTCTCCGCCATAGGTGGATTGGTGAGGGGCAGCCCACCCAAGATTCCCCTCATTCCAAGTACCCCCATCGTCAGACCTCCGACCGTCACACCGCTTATCCAAATCAAGGCCAGCGACCAAACCGAGAGCCGAACACCGCGCGGCCGAGCTTTTTGAGTTTTCCCGCGACGCGCCGCCGACCGGCGGGCATTCGGAATTCTCGCGATCACCGGCGGATAGCCGGTGTCCTCACGAGCGAACGAGTATCGGTCGCCGGCGGGAGGGGGATACTTTCCCCGTTTCTCGGAACGGTGACGATTGTCGTCTCGGGAGCCGCGGACCGTGTTTTTGCTCGAACCAGGGCGTTTGGTCACGCTGCGCCGCCTAGGAATCCCCCTGTCAAAACTCTCTTCGGGGAGAAAAAACGGTTCTTCTTGATAACTGCGTTTCATGGCCCTGGGAACATCCTGCGTAAAAAACTCGGTGATCGTGGCTTTTCGACAAAGCCCCTCTTTCGTCGTATCGTCCCTACAATCCGCATACTTTAACAGTTTTAACGATTTTAACGGCTCCTATCCCAAAGTTGACACCACTGGAGGCGGTTTTGGTCCCGTCCCATAAAAATCATTTTGAACAGTGGAATTTCCTCCGCGCGAGAACTTGAAAACATAACCAACAAGGATTAAAATCATCGGTAGAGATTTTGCTGGAGATGTCTTGGGGTTCTCCCCGAGGTGATTATTCGCTTGATATGAAAAATCGCCTTGTGTCTCCAATGCGCAAAACTGCCAGATAAGATCAACCGCTTAACAACAGCAGCGGCATCTTTTGTCGGGGGGATTCGTTTCGCGCACAAAAGAGATTAAACCGCGGGGTCAAACCGCCTGTAATTTCTCTTTGCGCGCGGCCAATCTCCCTGGGAAGAGGGCGGGTTTTGCAAAGAAAGGTACGAAGTGTATCAGGATAAGACAAAACAGGAAGTGAGTTTGCAGGGGCTCCTTTTGGCGCTTCTGGCCCGTTTCTTTGTTTTCTTGAAGGGGATCTCTTCTTTCAAGGCCTCCCCAATAGTCCAGGCCGGCGCCTTGTGCCGGATACCGGCTTTTCCGTCTCACGTTCTTTCTTTGGCGTGCTGTCGTACGTGCATAGACCGTCGTTTCCTCCCCCCCGACACGATGATGCCGTTCCTAGGGAAAAAATCGTGTCACCAATCACCCTCATTATCTTCGTTGCCATCACGCTTTTGCTGATGGTATCCTCGGGGGTTGTCTCGTTCTGGATCATTCGAAGTATCGACCGGTCCAAAGAACGGGATGGAAACTCCCGCGCCAAAGAGATTCTCCGTCTCGCCAATCAAGACGCTGAAAACCGCCGCCGCGAGGTCGACCTCGAGCTCAAAGAAAAGGCGATGAAGCAAAAGGAAGAGATGGAGTCTCATTTCCAAGCGCTTCGCCAAGAGAACAGCGAGCGTGAATCCCAGCTGAACAAGCGCCAGGCCGCGCTCGACAAACAGGTCGAAGATCTTCGCGGTCAAGAGAAACTGGTCGAAAATACGCAGCGCCGCCTGACCGAGCAGATCGAGGAACATAAAAACCTCAACCGTGAACTGGCCGCCGTGACCGAGCGACAAAAACAGGTCCTCTACGAACTCTCCGGCCTCTCGAAAGAAGAGGCAACCCACAAGCTCCTCAAGGACCTGGAAGTCGAGCTCCACAACGAAGTCGGCTCGATTATTCTCAAGCACGAACGCCAGGTGGCGGAACAGTGCGAACAGCAGGCGCGCAACACCTTGCTCTTGGCGCTTCAGCGTTACGCCGCGGCCCATACCGCCGAGGCGACCACCAGTACGGTCGATATCCCGAATGACGATATGAAGGGGCGCATTATTGGCCGTGAGGGGCGCAATATCCGCGCTTTTGAAAAGGTCACCGGTGTTGACGTCATTATCGATGATACCCCCGGAGTGGTTATCGTCAGCGCCTTTGACGCCATTCGTCGAGAGATCGCGCGTCAAACGCTCGGCCGCCTTATCGCCGATGGCCGTATTCATCCCTCCCGTATCGAAGAGATCTTCAACGAGACCCATCGCGAGATGCAGGCATTCATCCAGCGAGCCGGGATAGAGGCCGCTGATGAGGTCGACGTCCACGGGCTCCACGATCGCGTTATCGGATATTTGGGCCGCCTCTATTTCAGAACGAGCTACAGCCAGAATGTCCTGCGCCACTGCATTGAGGTCGCGTTCATCTCGGGTCTGATTGCCGTGGAGCTGGGGTTTGACGAAAAACTGGCTCGCCGCTGCGGTCTGCTCCACGATATCGGGAAGGCCGCGGACCATGAGGTCGAGGGGGGACACCCCCAGATCGGAGCCGACATCCTCAAGCGTTACGGTGAGCCGTACGAGGTGATCCAAGCCGCGCTGGGGCACCATGATGATCCCAAAATCGACAATCCCTATACCATTATTGTCGCGGCGGCCGACGCCTGCAGCGCCAGCCGCCCGGGGGCACGCCGCGAGACGCTCGAACATTACGTCAAAAGGATGGAAGAACTCGAGGCGATCGCCACCAGTTTGCCGACCGTCGACAACGCTTACGCTGTCCAGGCCGGCCGAGAAATGCGGGTTTTAGTCGATTCCACCAAATCGACCGATGAGTCGGCGGCCAAGACCTGCCGAGACATTGTCGAAAAATTGACCAAACAGCTCCAGTTCCCCGGCGAGATCAAAGTCACGGTCATCCGTGAGACTCGCTGCACCGAAACGGCCAGTAACCGCGCCGCGCACTCCGGCGGCGGTTCGCGCCGCGAAAACCGGGGAGAATGACTTCGGTTTTTCTTAGCCGATAAACAAAAAAGAGGGCGATTCATCGCCCTCTTTTTTCTCCTTGTTTCTTGCTGCGCCGCTGAATCCTACGCGTCCTTCGAGGTGATCAGGTCGGCCAAAGCGCGAAGCCACATAACAGCGGCGTCACGCTGCTGCTGACTCCATCCCCCCAACCGCAGCTCAAGAACCGCCCGCTTGATGGCGTCGACAGGTTCGGCAAGCATCTGGGGAAGCTCCGGAAGGTCTTTCATTTTCTGAAGGACTTCCCCAGTCAATTTCGGTTTTAAAAGCCAAACGTCCTTCCCTTCGGGAGCCGCCTCGTACGAGGGTTCTGCTTTGGGATCCTCCGTGTTATCCTTTTGTTCTTTCTCGTCATCCTGGGATTGTGTCCGTTTGGAGACTCCCAGATCGACAAGTCCCCCGTCGCTGTCGATATCACTGTCGTTCAGAGGGCTGACATCCTCATCGTACTCGGTAGTCACGATCTCTTCCGGTTTCGGGGTCTTATCGGCCGGAGCGCCCAAACTTTCCCATCGTGCGATCCTCATCTGCGCCACCGAGAGGGATTCATCAGACGCCTTCTTCAGCCACTGTTCGGCATCCTCCCAATCAAGCGCCGCCTGGAAATGACTCCAGTACAGACGGCTGTAATCGGGGTTCTCCGCGTAGCGCTCGGCATCGCCGAACCGTTCGTAGACACGTCGCAGGCGTCCGACGTGCTGGCTGGAGACATTGCCGATCCGCTGGGAGAGCGATTCGTCCGACCAAAGCGATCGGGGGAGCCCAGCCTCGATGAGTTTTGTCCTCCAGGTGAGGATCACCTTCCCCTTCTCCCAATTCGTTCGCGAGATGAGCCGATTCCAGAAGCCAACATATTCCACGGCAATCCTCTCGGCCAGAACAATGCTTTCGGGAGAAGCGGCCTGCGAACTCGAGGGTTCACCCTCCGCGTTCACGGCGTCGTTATCTTCCCAGGGAGCGGCAAAATCGTTCGGGGTACTCATCTTATATATCCAATCCTCCTGATCATATGGTCGGTGGTATTTTTCATGCTTAGCGCCAGCGGCGAACTCACAGCGACAGCACGTACTCTATTAAATCATCGAGTTCCTGTTCGGTAAGGTGGTCGATCCGGCCGTCGGGATTCCCATGCTTGGCATCGAGGAGGACCTCACGAATCGTCAGCCAATGACCATTATTCATATAGGGGGCGGTCCGCCAAACCTCGATGAGAGTCGGCGTATCAAACTTCGACATCCCCTCGTTGTACTGACGTGCCTCGGAACGGTGAAACGACATATCGGTGAAGAGCGGTTCAGGATGGCAGGTACTGCACCCAACCCGAGGCGCGTCGAAGAGGAATTTACCGCGCTGTGCCGAAGGGCTTAGCCGACCGTCAATCAAATGGGGACTGGGAACCGGCTTCATCGCCGAGAGGAAGGCGTCCATCGCCTCATAATCTTCCTCGGGGATTTTGCTGAACAGGATATGGGTAACCCCGGCGCGAACAGCCGTCTCGGCGTCGGCTCGAACACCGGTGATCATCGACGGAGGCGTCTCATGTGAAAGAAGAAGACTTTTCGTATTCTTCGGGTTGCCAACCCCATCGTTCACCAGATCCCAGTTAAGCCCGTCGACACGTCCCTCCGGATGGCAGGTGATACAGCTTTGCCAGTGCTCCATACAGATCAGCGCGTCATGAAAGACCTCCTCGCCGCGGCGCTGAGGGGTCATCACCGGCTCGGGACCTAAGCGAGCGGACCAGCGGCGGATCGTCAGCCCCGAAAGGAGCTGGTTCGGTTCCAACTCCAGCCAGCGAAGCGGTTCCTCCCCCGTACAGGGGGTGTCTTTTTCGGGCTGGAGCAGTAAGGGGGTATTCGGGTAATGGTAATCGTCCTTGACCCGTTTAAAGGGAGGATTGGCCTCGACCTTGATCCGCTCCACCTTATCATGAAAATAGGAGAGTGCCCAGACAGAATCTCCCCGCGCCACCACATGGCGAATCCCCGAAGCGTCGAGCGTGGTCCGCATTCGCATTGGGAGCCGGTCTTCCGACTGGCTGGAGTAGGTGATATAGGTCCCAAACCCGGGACGAACCCCGGAGGGATGCTCTTTGAGGATCGTCTCGATGCGATCGTAGGGAAGAAGAAGGATCTCGTTGGTCCCCGACAGAGCGACAGCCAGAAATTCCCCATCGGGGGAAACCGACAATCCCCAGGGATTGGCCGCGCCGCGGGAGACATCGTCCAAAAACAAAATATCGACCAGCTCGTGCCGCTTCACATCAATCACCGAGACAATATTCTCGACGATCCAGCCTCCGACCACCTGAACGGGAACGGTCAGGTAATTCCCCACCGTCCCGGTCATCAGCGCGTATTCCCCATCGGGAGAGATAGTGACTTCACGCAGGTTGGTCACTCCGTTGCGCATCGCGATCTCGTGGACATTCCCGTCAGCAAGATCAACCACGTGGGCCAGCGCCATCGTGTTGGAGACGTCGGCCCGCCGCGCGGCGACCATCGAGGTCGTCACCAGATTCTGATAATCGGGGGTGATCGCCAGGGAGACCGGCTCACGTCCGACATCGAATGTCCGCAGATGTTCCCCCGTCTCGGCATCGATCTCCCAGACATTGTCGTCGAACTGATGCGCGACATAGATCCGTGTTCGGCCGTCATGTTTTCCCACCGCCAAACCCGATGGTGTATGTCCGACCGTGTAAACAGAGCTGATTGCCGGCTCTTGCTCGGGCAGTTGGGGGAGAGAAACCACCGCCAGCGACCCCGCAGGCCCGCCTCCGATCACCGCCAGCTGTTCTTCCCCGGGGAAAAAGACCATACGGGTCGGCTTAAATGGAAGGCAGAGAAAAACAGGGGCGGTCTTGCCTTCTGCGTCGGTGATCCGAAGCCGGCGCGTACCCTCCTCCAGGATAAAAAGCCGCGAACCGTCGGATGATAAAAGCAAATCACACGGAGCGACACCAGGGGTATTCTCGTCGTCTCCCCATGCCGGTCCGATGACCGGCATAGGAAACAGAAGGATCAAGACTATTGCCACAGCGGCTCGCTCCGCCATTTTCATATCGATGTCTCCCCTTGGCTTGCAAAAGAAAGAAAGAGCACGCAAAGGTGATTCCTCTCGCGTGCTCTTTCTTTCCTATTTTCTCTGGATAACCGCCACGAAACGGCAGCCGCCCACTTAGTCGAGGAACCCAACGAGCTTCATACTGCGATTCGGCTGCTGCATCTTGCGGATCGCTTTGAACTCGATCTGGCGAATGCGCTCTCGGGTCACCTTGAAAATGTGGCCGACCTCTTCCAGCGTGTAGCTGTAGCCATCCCCCAGCCCGTAACGAAGACGGATGATCTCTTTCTCGCGGTAAGAGAGGGTCTTCAGCAACGCATTGATCTGGACCTTGAGCATATCCTGGGCCGCTTCGTTCGACGGATTCTCGGCACTATGATCGGGAAGGAGGTCGCCAAAGTGGCTGTCCTCACTGTTGCCGACCGGGCGATCGAGACTGATCGGATAACGCCCCATCGTGTTGATACGGCGGACATCCTCCAGGGGCAGACCGGTCCGTTCGGAAGTCTCCTCTAAGGTGAGATCGCGTCCCTCCTCCTGAAGCCCCACTCGCTGCGCGTTGCGAACCTTGGACATCGTCTCGACCATATGAACCGGAATACGGATCGTCCGGCTCTGATCCGCCACCGCACGGGTGATCGCCTGCCGAATCCACCACGTCGCGTAGGTACAGAACTTGAAGCCACGGCCGTACTCGAACTTCTCGACCGCGCGCATCAGGCCTCCGTTCCCCTCTTGGATGAGATCGAGGAAGGGAAGCCCGCGCTTCTGATACTTCTTGGCGATCGAGACCACCAAACGCAGATTCCCCTTAGCCAGATCTTGCTTCGCTTCCCGGTGCTCCTGGAGGACGGCGTCGATCTTCTCAAGCCGATTGCGCAGACTCGTGGGGGTCTCGCGAACCATGAGAAGGATGTTCTCGTACTCATCCCGCCAATGAAGACGCTCGTGAACCGGCCGTCTGGAGGCCTTGTGATCGGCGATCCATTCTTGGAGCTCGTCAACTTTTTCGCTGTATCGTCGAAGCGTCTTGATCATCGATTCGACCAGGCGGGTCCGGATGCGCATCTCCTCGACGAGCTTGGCCCCGCGGTCGCAGCGCCAAGCGAGCTGTTTCCAGGCCTCATCGCGCTCGGCCCGGGGGCGGCTGCGGCTCAACGCGGTTCGATAATCTTTCTCGTTGCGGGCGAGTACCTTGCGCAGAGAATCGGCGTTGTGCCTTAGCTTAGTCTCATATTTTCTTCTGTCGCCGGAATCGATCTGGAAGACCTTATCGAAAGGATGCTTTTTATCCAGAACTAACTGGAAAAGCCGATAGACATGGCGCAGAACGTAGTCACTGCGAAGCAGATAGCGAAGCCACTGGGAACGGGTTCTCTCGATCGTTTTGGCCAGGCGTCCCTCTTGATCACGCGACAGAAGAGGGATATCCCCCATCTGCCTGAAGTACATCTTGACCGGATCACTGTCAGAAAACGAATCGTCGGAGGAGTCCGAATAACCCGCGTCGACGTCCGCTTCGAGCGGATTGCCGCTCTGGACAGCAGCGTCTTCTCTTTCCGGAGAGTAGTCTTCCTGATCTGCGTGATAGGGATCTTCAGCTTCGATGTTGATCGAGGAATAGTCATAATCATCCTCGGAATCGGTCGACGAGTAGGGAATACCGTCGGTTTCCCCCACTACCGCATCGTCGTCATCGGCATCATCATCGAGCGAGTCATCGTACGGCTCATCATCTTCGGTATCGCTGGGGTTACACTGCTCGGCCTCGGCCACGCTGCCGGCGGTCGTCTTTACCGACATTGCCCGATTATCGGACAACTCTTCGCGATCATCGTCGAAGTCTTCGTGCTCCTCCTGCGATGTTCCTTCACCGCACTGGCTCCCCAGATCCCGCGGCTGCTCGGCGTCTTTCTTCGACCGACCGTTTCGAGTTCGGCCAGCCGCCTTTGAGGACTGTCGCTTTTGCTTGTCACCACCATTGAGCCCAGTAGCTTTACTCAAAATCGAAGCTCCTAACCAACTCTTCTGTGCCGCGTGATAAACGTCAGAACCGATACAACCGCTCCGACTGTTATCCCCATTTGTTTATCATAATCGATATTATAGGGGAATTCCAACATTTCCCAGAGAAAACTACGGAAAATTTCGCCGAATGCCCTTCGATTTCCCGAAAAAGCGGTAAATTTCTCGTCGTTTTCTTCTTTTGGCGGTAAAACCGCGCCGGGGAGCCCCGAACAGCTCCCCATACCGTATCACGCGGCGGCTTCAGCTTGCCTTACGATACAAATCGGTTTAACACCCCCGTAACTTTCTATTATATACCCCGCCTCGGGCACAAAAAGGGTTTTCCTCCAAACCAAAACGGTTTTTTGGAAAAAAACGAACAAACGAACTTTTACCCAAGATTCCCGCCCCCACGGCGAGGCCGCGGCCAAAAAATTTCTTCCGCGTCTCCCCCTTCCCTGGCTTTTTGTTTATAATGGCACCTGGCGGGCGCGCCTGTACCGCGACTGCCTTCCCAGGCATGCCGGGACCTCGCTGGATCCGAGCGCCGTCCGTTATCGACCGTCTCTGACCATATATATTATATTCGCGTCTTCGAAGACCAAGGAACCGTCTGACTATGGCAGTGTACCGACTCATCTGTTCGTGTGGCCAAGCTCACCGGGTCGAAACGTCGGCCGCGGGAAGAATCATCGTGTGCTCCTGTGGCAGCCAACTCACCATCCCCTCGATGCGCCAGATTCGTGCGCTCCCCTTGTGGGAAGACAGCCCCGAAGATAAGTCCGAAGACGAGGTATCCGCGGCCAGCGCCAAACAGTCACGGCCAGTACCGGAAACCAGCGATCAAGAATCGTCATCCAAGGGTGATGCCACCCCCGCCGCGGCAAGCGCTTCCCCCCAAAAAACAGGGGGTGTCCTCCGAGGGAACCGCAAAGGGTTCGTTCTTGTTGGAGTGATCTTAGTGGTGGTATTCTCTTGCCTGCTCCTCCACACGGTCCGTCATAAGCCCCGTCCGCTCGAGGTTCTTCGGAAGCAGCGCAGTTTTCTCATCGGCAAGACGGTGGTACAGCGCGACTCGCTGCCGATCACCATGGATGATTTCAAGTTTTACATCGACCCGATCGATGAAGAATCCCTTAGCTTCTATCAGCTGATCAACTCGGTTACGGTCACGGAAGATAATCTCGCGGACGCCAGAAAAGTGTATCCCGACATCAATGTGGGGGATCGAGTTCTCCCGGTTTCGATCGAACTTGGGCAGTGGGTGGAGATCAACGACTGGCTTCTCGACCGAATGACACCGGTGATGGCCTACCGTTACCTCGATCAGCTCAAAAACGGCCCCCAGCTCAGTGACAATTTCTACGAAAACCTGGATATGCTCCACACGCAATATAAGTTTAAAGTAGCGATGTACTCTATCCTAGCAGGGCTGTCGTTGGTTCTGTGCGCGGTGCCGTGGATGCTCCCCAAACAAGACTACGTCGTTGGAGCGATGCGCGGCTCGGTCTGGAAGGCGTAAGGAACAGATAGTCTGAAGGCAAAATCAGTAATTAAAGCCGCAGCATCACACTTTAGCGCGGCGTTCGTTAGGAACAGGTTTTTATAGAAAGACGGGTATCGGGATTATGGAAGAACCTCGCGTTAAGAATGCTATCATCAGTGTCAGCGACAAGCTTGGGCTGGCGGATTTCGCCAAGGGCCTGGCTGCCGCGGGAGTTCGTCTCTATAGTACCGGAGGGACACGCCGCCATCTGGAGTCAAGCGGGATTCCCGTGACCGACATCTCTGCCTACACCGGCTTCCCCGAAATGATGGATGGCCGTTTGAAGACTCTCCACCCGAAGGTTCACGGGGGGATCCTCAACCGCCGCGACAATCCCAAAGACATCGAAGCTCTCGAAAAATACGGGATCGAGACCTTTGAGCTGATCGTTGTCAATCTCTACCCGTTCGAACAGACGGTCGCTCGCGCCGATGTCACCGACGCCGAGGCAATCGAGAATATCGACATCGGTGGTCCGACGATGATCCGCGCCGCGGCGAAGAACCATCAGTTCTGCGCGGTGGTTACCTCCCCCGACCAATACGCCCCGGTACTGGAGCAGATTCAAAAGACAGGCTGTACCACGCTTTCGATGCGCCGTTCTCTGGCCCAGGCGGCTTTCTCCAAAACCGCCGCTTACGACCTGGCGATCTCTCATTATTTCGCCGAACGTTCCGCCGATATCGAGTTTCCCCAGAAACTGACAACTTCGATCGACCTGAAAACCGTTCTTCGCTACGGCGAAAACCCGCATCAAAAATCGGCGCTCTACATCGACCCGAAATCCAAAACCGCCTCGGCCGTCAACGCCCGTGTTCTCAACGGAAAGGCGCTCTCCTATAACAACCTCCTTGACCTGGACAACGCTCTGTCGCTGGTTCGCTCGTTCCAAGAGCCGGCCGCGGCGGTGCTCAAACACAACAACCCCTGTGGCGCGGCGCTGGGACAGACCCCGGTCGAGGCGATCCGCAAGGCAATGGAGGGTGACCCCCTTTCGGCGTTCGGCTCCATCCTCGGTTTTAACCGCGCCGTCGACAAAGACAGCGCCGAATACCTCTCGACGCCGGGTTTGTTCGTCGAGGCGATTATCGCGCCTGAATTCACTCCCGAGGCGGTCGAAATCCTCACTACCAAGCCGAAGTGGAAGGCGAACGTCCGCCTGCTGGAATGCGGTTCTTTGGCAGTACCTCCCGCACCTTGGCAAATTCGTCCCCTCGAAGGAGGGGCGCTCCTTCAGGAAGCCGATAATCTCCCCGATCCGGAAGAAGACTGGACCGTTGTCACCGACACACGCCCGACTGAAGAACAGATGCGTGATTTGCGCTTTGCCTGGCATGTCGTCCGTTTCGTTAAGTCGAACGCGATTGTCATCAGCAAGGACCAGATGATCTTAGGCGCAGGCGCCGGCCAGATGAGCCGTGTTGACTCGGTCAAGATCGCCGTTGAAAAAAGCGGCGATCGCATTACCGGCTCGGTCCTCGCCTCGGACGCTTTCTTCCCCTTCCCCGACGGGCTCCAGACAGCGGCCGAAGCGGGGGTCACCGCGTTCATTCAGCCGGGCGGATCGCGCAATGACGCGGTGGTGATCGAGGCGTGCAACAAGTTTGGTCTTCCGATGGTCTTCACCGGGCGGCGTCATTTCAAGCACTAACCTCCCCTTTCCCTGAGGTCAGGTTTCATCAAAAAAGTAAAGGATTACATACCAATGGTGGAGGAACGATGTTTTTCCTGGCCGTCGGGGGAATCCATCCTTTCCTGGCTGTTCGGTCATTTGGCGTCGGTGATCGACGATCCCCGACGCCGTTCAAGCTCCCCTCGTCCGGCGTACCAGGGGCGCCTCGCTCCTTCTGGTTCTCCCGCGGGGAGAAATGATTTTCGGCCGCGTGACTGGGACGAACATTCCTCCGTCCCCTCTTTCGCCGCAGTCCAGGTCTCGGTCATGGATGAATGCCGGGAGCTTGTTCCTGCGGTCCCATCGCCCAGACCGGCTGCCCCTTCCCGCCGATTAGGCGGAACGTCGCCCGTGCTTCGTCGAATAAAAACGTTCTTCCAGCCCAAGACCGATTACCAGGCCAATTGGGAAGTACTCAATCAGTCGCACCGCGCGGGATTTATCCGGGCGATTTTGCCGGTCGGCGCCTTCCGCCGCCGCCAGTCCGCTTTAAATCAGTTGGAACTCGTCGCGGCGGTCGATTCGATCGCTGAACTGACCGACTATTTCTCCGCTGTGCCGACAGCCAAAAAGATCGCGGTCCCCGAACCCGGTCGTATCGAGCTGACACTGGCTGTCGATACCATTGTCCCGGGCCTGCGGCAAGTCCCCCTGATTATCCATGCCGTTCGTCCCGAAGAATTCCTGACAACCGCCCTGTTCGAGACCTGTGGGATCGCTGACCGAACGGCATTGATCAAAAGCGCGGCCGAGCGGGGGATGACGCTCGATCGAAGCGGCCTTTACTCACATGGCCGACGCGTTTTCGTCCCCTCGTTTGAGGCACTCTTCGAGCAATTGGGGCTTGAGACTATCCCCGCCGAACGGTTGGACAGCGGATACAGTTTTCCTCAGCGGGGGTGTGCCTCCGATCGTCTCGTAACGCTCGACGATCTTCAGGGCGACCTGCATATGCACACCACCTACTCCGACGGCTCCGGCACGGTCGAAGAGATGATTGCCGAGGCGATGCGCCTGGGGCACCACTATATCGCTTTGACCGACCATACCGAGCGCTGCTATACCCAGGGGGGGATGGACACGGTCCGTTTCCGACAGTACTGGCGAAGAATCGACCAGATCAACCGACAGTTCGCCTCGATGGGAAATCCCTTTCGAATTCTCAAAGGGGCCGAGGTTGATATCCTTCCCGACGGCTCCCTCGATATGGAGCAGGATCTTTTGGCGATGTCGGACTGGATTATCGCCAGCATCCACTTCGATCAGGTGATGCCGCGTGAGCAAATCCACCACCGGATCGAATCGGCTCTGGCCAACCCCTATGTTTGCGCCATCGCCCACCCGACTTTCCGCACCTTCACCTCCGATTTTCGACTCGATCTCGATCCCGATTTCCTCATCGACCGGGCACGAAACTACGGCAAGTTTCTTGAGATAAATTCCCAGCCGCGCCGACTTGACCTTGACGAGACGCTCAGCCGGCGAGCGAAAGACCACGGCGTTCGTCTGGTGATCTCCACCGACTCACACGCCCCCCATCAGCTCAGTTGTCTGCGTTACGGCGTCAACGTCGCCCGGCGCGCGGGGCTAACCCCCAAAGATGTGCTCAATACCCTTTCGTTCCAAGAGCTTATGGCGGTTCGAAACGAGATATTCGAGTACACCGAACTGGAGATGTTCGCCCGCTGGCATCAAACACTTGGTGAGGATCCTCCCCAATAGTTCCCCAAAAAAGCATCGGCAAAACAGCACAAGATTATAGTTAAGGAGATTTTTGTGGGCTTTATTCACCAGACAGTAAAAACCATTGGGATATTCCTCCTTCTGGCGACACTGACCGCCGCCCCATGGTATTACGGTTCGGTCTCGGATGACGCGCTGCAATGGATTCTCCGCGCGGAGGCGGCGGCCGCCGTTTGCGCGTTATTGACCTTGCTGACCATGCCGAGGATGGTTCGCCGTCAGATCGCGCTGGTTCGGCTAATGGTTTTGTCACTGATTTGGATAGCGATCTCGGCTTTGGCATTCATACAGATTCTCCCGATGGGAGAACAAACAATCACCAAACTCTCTCCCCACATCGCAGAGTTGGCTTCGGAACTCCTTCCCGTGGACGGAAGCGAGGAGGCCCGCGTCGAAGCGTCGTTTTTAGAGGATTCCCCACAAATTCTCACCAAAGCTTGGCCGCATACTCTTTCGATTCGAATCGATAAAACACAGCGCAGCCTTCCCTTCCTGCTAGCCGGAGCGCTCGCCTTCCTTTCGACCGGTGTTCTCCTGCGTACCAGCCAAGACCGAAAGGCCTTTTGGTTTCTCACCATGGGGAACGGCGTTTTGCTTGGCCTGTGCGTCTTTTTTCATCGTTCCGGCGCCGATGGCGGGCTGCTGCAAAAGTTATGGCCCTATGCCGGCTGTCCCCCCTACATCAACCGGAACAACGCCGCGGGATACATTGTCCTTTGCCTCGGTCCGGCACTCGGTTTTCTTGCCTCCGGTCTATGTGACGCGATGACAAAGACGCGTCGGAATCGGACATTGACCTACGCCGGTCACACGCGCTTCGCGGACAGACGGTGGTACGCCCCAATCTCCGAGATATTTTTCGATTTCATCGACGCGCTCTCCAAACCGATTTTGCTCCGATTCGCTGTCGCCGCCCTGCTGATCACCGCCGCTGCGGTGACATTGTCCCGCGGTGGAACACTGGCTGCGCTGTTCGCTTTCTTTGTCTCGATGGCGCTGGTCGTGCGGGCTCGCAATTCCGGTATGCTGGCGCTTTTGATTATTCTCCCGATACTCCTCCTAGCCTTTGGCCTCACGACGCTCGGGGGAGTCAAGGAACAAATCAGTTCCCGTATGGCAACCCTGGATGTGAGTGGTTCCCAAGAGACCGCCATCGAGAGTGACTCGCGGATTATCCATTGGAAAACCGCGCTGAAAACGATCCGTGCCTACCGCTGGCGCGGCAGCGGAGCGGGAACCTACGAGGCGGCCAACCGTCTCAACGACGTGAGCAACACCATTGGGATCGGTTTCTATCACGCGGAAAACCAGCTGGTCGAAACCGCGATGGAGATGGGCGCTGCCGGCCTGGTGCTTAAGGGAATCTTTTTCCTCCTTCTGTTGATATTCATCGAACGAACGCTCCGTCCCGATCGGTCAAGCGATATGCTCCTGTTCGGAATCTCGATGGCGGCGATCCTCGCCGGCCAGGCGGTCGCGGCCTCCTTCGACTTCGGATTGACCATCACCGCCAACTCGATTCTGTTCGCCTCGTTTTGCGGAAGCTTCGCTTCCCTTTCCTCGAGAAGTTACGACAGGGTTTCTTCTCATCACCACCGCCACAGCGGCGCTCACCGCGTCAGTTCACAACATCACAGTTCTTCCCGCCAGAGCGCTTCTCCCTCAAGCGGGCATCATCACCACCGGCATCACCATCATCGCCGATCCGGTTCCCGGATTCCGGTCCCCTTTAGCCGTGCCGCCGGAATGGGGTTCTTCGCCGCAACGGTTCTGCTTTCACTGGAGCTGCTCGGCCTGGCCGTGTCCTCGATCCCGGCGGACCGCGTTTTGGCCAAAGCCCAGTCGGCCGACCGC
>CADBTE010000402.1 GCA_902797455.1 uncultured Planctomycetota bacterium
GCGCGGCCGAACGGCTGCCCCTAGAAGAACCAAGGGAATAGTGGCCGCCGGGCCTCCCGGCGAATAGTGGCCACCGGGTCTCCCGGTCGCGGTTCGTTGGACCGTTGACCATTTCCTGTTATGAGCAGTATCCGAAGCACTTCTTCGCGCGCCGGTGGCAATAAAAAAGGGCCGCAAACCGGTTGGCTTGCGACCCTCTTTCTAGATCGTGATATCTGTTTACCTGTTACGCCAGTCGCCGGAGGCGATTCTCGCCGACGGATCACAGGTACCGTTGTAGACGTATACCCACGCCGCGCGCTTCTCGCCGTCTTCCAGCGTAACGGTCGTCACCGTACGCAGATAGAGCGAACCCTCCCTTTCGGAGTCGAATCCCTCGATCCTGTCAAGCGCGCGCAGCGCCCCTTCGGTCTTCTCCAGAGTGATCAGCTCCCCGACGACACGATTCGAATCGTCCCCTGTGACTTTCAGCCCGGGATAACTCCCCAAATCGAAAATCGATCCGGCGATCGTTCCGGTACGCTCCTCCCTGATCCCCAACGGTTCCAGACAGACGTAACGGCACTCTCCGCGGCGGAGTGTCCCGTAACAGAAGAAACTCGACAGC
This sequence comes from uncultured Planctomycetota bacterium, assembly GCA_902797455.1. Classification (GTDB taxonomy): domain Bacteria; phylum Planctomycetota; class Planctomycetia; order Pirellulales; family Thermoguttaceae; genus RUG695. The sequence continues at coordinate 608 of CADBTE010000402.1, forward strand.
GGCGCGGGCGCCTCATTCTTCGCCGCACGATCCAGCTCATCTTCGGCAAGTCCGTGGGCCCGTAACCCTTCACGGACAATGTCGAGATACCCCTCCTTCGACGGCTGGTAAAAGAACGGCTTTCCCTCGGTGTCCCTCGAATCGACGACCACGTAGGTGATCGCCCGCCGACACGACCCGTCGGGAAGCAGAACACTCACTTCCCTGCGCTTGTAGCAGCCGCCGCCGACCCCCTCCTTCTCGTCGAGTTCCTCCCACGCCTCGGGACTCTTAACGGCGAATAATACCCCCCCGGCGACACTTCCGGGGGATACGATCACATCGAGTACCCCCCCTCCGCGCGAGCCGGCAAAACGTGTGAAGGCCAGACAGAAGTTGGGAAGCCAAGCGCAGCTGACTTTTTCGAAGGCATCGTCGAAGTTAATCGCGGTACGCTCGTTCCAATCCGCCTTGTTGAGATTTGACCCGTAAGCAAAATACAATGTTTCTTTGCTCGTCATACTTCACCCCTCTTTCTATAAAGGTTGTGTAAATCGATCCGCGGAGAACTCCCTCAGCGGCCTGTGTATCCATTATAGGGAGAAAGACTCCATATCCTGTAAAAATTTTCCCCTCGTTCGTGGAATAACCGATATATTAGTTACTTTATATCAATATTCTAAATTGCTTGTTTTTCCCATGAGGGTAATTTATAATCTGAAAAAGGTGTGTGGCTCCGAGACAGTCGAATAACTTAGGATCAGAAAACTGCACAAGAGGGAGAACGGTATGAAACGCGTTGGGCGATTGGCTTTTTCTTATGTCGCGCTGCTGAACTTCCTGGGATTGGTCTTCCTTTCGCTCTGCATGGGGGATCAGGAACCGGCCTCCCGCCGGGAAATCGTTATCGCCTCGTCCGATCTGACTTTGACTCTGGCCAGCGACGGCCATTATTTGGCGGTCGCCGCCATCGCCGAGCTTTTGCCCGATGGTTCCGCCCGCACGCTGGGGGATGGCGCCGAGCGGGAACTGTTCGCTGTGTCCCTGCGCGGCCCCGATGGGCCTGTGGCGGTCGATTCCCGCGCGCCTTGGCGAAAAGTCGATTTCCGGCGCGATGGCGATACCCTTCATGTCCGCATGAGTGACCCCGAGGCGCTTGGCACCGAAGAGACGGTGGAGGTAACACTGTCACTGACCGCCTCCGCGGAAAAACCGGGGATCGAGATGGCCTGGTCGGGAAGGGCTAAAAGCGATGACTGGTCGCTCGACAGCGGGAAGTTTCCCATTTTTGTCTTCTCTCCCTTCGGATCGAAGATGAAGGCCTGTTATCCTGAGCTTTCCGGTGTTGTTCGCGATGATCCGTATCAGTCCGATTTCCGCTGGCATGGCGCCTATCCGAACGGGTGGACCGCATCGATGGCTTGGTGCGCCCTGTGGGACGACGAAAGCCGGCATGGGCTGTATTTCGCCGCGCATGACCCTGACGCGAATCTGAAATATTTCGATTGGTGGGGGAAAGATGGCGCCAAAAGTGTTCTGACGGTGACGACCCCGTTCGAAAACATGGGGGAGAGGGGGAACGCTTTCCAGTCGAGCGGGACCATTGTCCTTCGGTCATTCGACGGCGATTGGTACGACGCGGCGCGGATCTATAAACAGTGGATCTTTAGTGCCGCGCCATGGCGTCCCGAGATGACCGCCGACGGCCGCAAAGATCTGGCCGACTGGATGAAGAACAACAGCGTCTTCCTGATGATGAGTACCGATCCTCGGTGGCTCACCCCGAACCGGCGTGTCTATACGCCTCTGGAAGATATGGATAAGGTCCTTCGCGAGTTCTCCGACGCGGTGGGACTCCCCGGCGCGGTCCATTGGTATTTGTGGCACCAGAACTCGTATGATAACGACTACCCGCATTTCTTTCCCGCTAAAGAGGGGTTCGAGGAAGAGGTTGCCGAGGTTCAGGAGGATGCCCGTTTTCGGGTGATGCCGTACACAAACGGTCACCTCTGGGATACCCGCGATCGAGGCCTGGAGGATTGGCGTTTCTCCTCCGAAGGGGCTCAGGGGGCGGTTCTCAAGGAGGATGGTTCGATGGTGACCGAGACCTACGACCTGCCGACCAGCGGGCATGAGTCCGACGGCTCGCTCTGTGTCCACGCCGCGATGTGCCCGGCCGCCGAGGTTTGGCAGAAGATGGTTCGCTATAACACGCTGATGGCGATGAACCAGTGCGGGACGACGGGAGTCTATATCGACCAGGTCGGAGCGACTGCGCCGTATCTCTGCTTCGCGCGTTCACACGGTCATCCGGTCGGCGGCGGGCACTGGTGGCTCACAGAGGGGTACTGGAAGATCTTCGCCGAGATTCGCCGAGATATGCGCCGTCCGGTCGATGATATCCCGTTTAGTCCTCATGTGGCGGAGATGGTCGAAAAGAATCCTCAGATCCTCCAAGATCGAATCATTACGACCGAGTGCAACGCGGAGGTCTACGCCCACCTGATCGACGGCTTTTTGACCTGGCA
>CADBTE010000403.1 GCA_902797455.1 uncultured Planctomycetota bacterium
CGTTTTCAAAAAGCCATTCCGCTCACCTGTGGGAAACCGATGAACAATCTACCGAAACATATCGCGATGATTATGGACGGCAACGGCCGCTGGGCGACCCGGCAGGGGCTCCCCCGCGTGGAGGGGCATCGGGCGGGGGCCGAGACGGTCGACCGGATCGTGGAAGAGGCCCGGCGGGTCGGTATTCCCTATGTGACGCTCTACTGCCTCTCGAGCGAGAACTGGAAACGCCCGAAGCCGGAAATCGACGCGCTGATGGAACTGCTGAAAGGTTACCTCCGCTCGCAGCGCCAGAAGATGATCGACAGCGGTATACGCCTAAAATTCATCGGCCGGCGGCACCCCCTTCCTCAGGATGTCCTCGAGGCGCTCGAGGACGCCGAAAAGGCGACCGCCCATCTGGGCTCTTTGACGCTGGTCCTGGCGATCAACTACGGCAGCCGCGCCGAGATTCTCGAGGCGGTCGAAAAACTCGCCGCCGAGGCGCTGCGCCGCGGGAAACTCCCCGAACTGACCGAGGAGACCTTCTCCGACGCCCTTTACACCGCCGGGATACCCGACCCCGACCTGCTGATCCGCACCGCGGGAGAGTCGCGGCTGAGCAACTTCCTCCTTTGGCAGTTGAGCTACGCCGAAATCTATATCACCCAGGTCTGCTGGCCCGATTTTTCGATCGACGAGTTTCATCGGGCGCTCGATTCCTACAGCGGGCGGACCCGCCGGTTCGGCGCCGTGGTTGAAAACGCCTCCGATAAAAACCAACCCGGCCAGTGACGACGAAGATGCGCAGATTCAAGATTCTGGAAATTATCCCGACGCTCGATCAAAGCGGGGCCGAAAAGCAGCTGGTTTTGCTCGCTTCGGGGCTCCCCAAAGAGCGGTTCGACGTCCGCGTGGCCGTCCTGACGCGTGACGGGCCGCTTTCTCAGGCGCTGCGCGAGGCGCGGATCCCCTATACGGTGATCGGGAAGCGCTCGAAAATCTCGCTTTTGGCGCTGTCGCGGCTCAAGAAAGAGATCCGCGCGTTCGCTCCCGATTTGGTCCATACCTGGATCTTCGCCGCCAACGCCTACGGCCGCAAGGCCGCCATCGACTGCGGCGTGCCGAAAATCGTCTGCGGCGAGCGCTGCGTCGACCCGTGGAAAGGGCGGCTCCACTTCGCCATCGACCGGTATTTGGCCAAAAAGACCGACTGCTTCGCCGTCAACAGCGACGGGATCCGCGATTTCTACGTCCGGCACGGTCTGCCGGAAGAGAAGTTCGTGATGATCCCCAACGCCGTGCTCCCGCCGCGGCCGAGTACGATCTCGCGCCGGGAGATTTTCGACCAGCTCGGGATCGTCCCCTCCGCGGGGGCGAAAGAAAACGCGGCGATCGGCGGGGTCACGCTTTCGGCGGCCGGGAGCGCGTCGACTCCGCTTGACCGCCCGGCGGCCGAACACACCGCCTCGCCCGATGGCGCGGCGCCGCTGAGCGACCGGCAGCTGCGCGGCCCGTTCCTTATCGGGATGATCGCCCGGTTTTGGCCGCAGAAACGCCTGGACGAGGCGATCTTCGCCGCGGAGGAGCTGAAATTCACCGGCTGCGATTTCCACCTGCTGATCTTCGGCGACGGGCCGCTGCGCGATAACCTTCTGCGCTACCGCGAGGAGCTCGGGATCGAGGACCGCGTTCACCTGCTCGGCCACCGAAACGATGTATGGCAGTTTGTACCGCACTTCGACCTGCTCTGGTGCACCAGCGCCTACGAGGGGCAGTCGAACTCGATTCTCGAGGCAATGGCCTGCGGCGTTCCGGTGATCGCCTCCGATATCCCGGGAAACCGGGAGCTCGTCGAAAGCGGGGTGACGGGAACTTTGATTACCGAGTTTAGCGATAAATTCCGGCGGCGCACCGCGTTCTGCAAAGAGTCGTTCCGGCTCTTTCAGCGGGAAAACGCCGCCGAGCGCCTGGCGATGGGAAGGGCGGCCAAAGCGCGGATCGAGAAGGAATTCTCGCTCGAACTGATGATTTCCCGCTACGCCGCGCTCTACCGGCGGCTGATCGAGGGGGATGAGCGGGGAAGGGGATAGCGTGATGCCGCCGTTTGATATATCCGCTCTTTGGAATAAAGAGCGAGATATAAAATGTAAAAGATACTATAAAGCGAATGAGATTAAATGTCTTTCGCTTTTTCCTGACATTTTTATTTAAAACAGAAAGTGAACGCGGGGCGTTATGGGCGCGAATGGAAATGCGGGTGAATTTCGTCTGGAACACGACTCGATGGGGGAGGTTCGTGTCCCGATCGACGCGTATTATGGGGCTCAGACGCAGCGTGCCGTCGAGAATTTTACTATCTCCGGTCAGAGGATTCGCCCCGAGCTGATTCACGCGCTGGGGCGGATCAAGCGCGCCGCGGCCGTCGTCAACTACAAGCTGGGGGCACTGACCGGCCGGGGACGCCGGCCGTTGTCGGAAGAAGAGGTCCGGGCGCTGATCACCGCCTGCGGCGAGGTGGCCGAAGGGAAATTCGACGACCAGTTCCCGATCGATGTCTATCAGACGGGGAGCGGAACCTCGTCGAATATGAACACCAACGAGGTGATCGCCAACCGCGCCAACGAGCTGGCCGGCTACGACCGCCGGGATCAAAACAAGAAGATCCATCCGAACGACCACGTGAACTTCGGTCAATCGACCAACGATATGTTCCCAACGGCGATCCATGTGGCCTGCGCCCTGGCGATCCACCAGCGGCTGGTCCCGGCGCTGGAGGCCGCCGCGGCGACGCTGCAAAGCAAGGCGGATCAGTGGCGCGATATCCTCAAGATCGGCCGGACTCACCTGGCCGACGCCACCCCGCTGTCGCTCGGCGATGAGATCGGCGGCCTGGCCCGGCAGATGCAAAAGGCCGCGGCCCTGGCCCGGCAGGCGATCGAGCCGATTTTGGAGCTTCCCGCCGGCGGAACGGCGGTCGGAAGCGGGATCAATACCGACCGGCGCTACGGCGGGGAAGTGGCGCGGTACCTGGCCGAGGAGACAAAAATTCCGTTCCGCGAGGCCGAAAACCACTTCGAGGCGAACGCCCAGCGCGATGGGCTGGTCGCTTGTCATTCGCTCCTTAAATGCGCGGCGGTGACGCTCTCGTCGGTCGCCAACAATATCCGTTGGCTCGGTTCCGGCCCGCGCTGCGGTTTTTACGAGATCCGCCTGGCCGACCTGCAGCCCGGCAGCTCGATCATGCCGGGGAAAGTCAATCCGGTCCTGTGCGAAAGCGCGATGCAGGCCGCCGCCAAGGTGATCGGCAACGACGCGGCGATGGCCCTGTCGGGCGCCTCGGGGGGGCAGTTCCAGCTGAATATCATGATGCCGGTGATGGGGGATATGGCGCTGGAATCGATCACCCTTTTGGCCGGCGCGGTCGATGTCTTTGATAAAAAATGCCTGGCCCTCCTGGAGCCGAACGCCGAGCGGTGCGCCGCGGCGATCGAGCGGTCGCTTTCGATGGTGACCGGGCTGAACCTGAAGATCGGCTACGAAAAAGCGGCGGCTCTGGCCAAAGAGGCGTTTAAGACCGGCAAGACCATTCGCGAGCTGTGTACCGAGAAGGGGATTCTTCCCCCCGAGGAATTGGCCGAGGCGCTTCATCCGGCTCGCATGGCGAAGCCGTTTTCGTAAGCGGCTCACGCGCGGCGGCCGGGTAAATAAGGGGGAGGTTTTTTTATAAACCGAATGGTTGAGCCCTATCATAAGCAATAGGTGTAAACCGTTCCTTAACCTCTGTGCGGCGGCGCGCGAGGCCGCTGTTGTTCAGCAAAACTTTGGGGAAATACCGAGTGAAACAGTCCTGGTTTTCTTTTTCGCGTCTTTGGCGGCATATCATGGCCCGCTCGCGGCGTTGGCTGGCGCGCCGAGGCGCGGCGGCTTCCGGCATCGGGGCCGAAACAAACCCCGCCGTCGGGGCCGCGCCTGACGGTGAAACCGGCGGTCCCGATTCTTCGGCGGCGCACGCGCAAAACCCGAGCGACGGCGGCGCAGATCCGTCCCCGGAAGAGGATCCTAACCGGGAAGAAGAGGAAATCCCTTTTTTCCAGCGGATTTTTCGCAGTTCCACCGCGGGGATGGATCTGTCGGTCCTGCTGAAGGTCAAAAAGGACAACCCGTTCCTGGTTTCGGTGATCGGTGATCGGGCGGTGGTCGTCACCTTAGACCGAAACGCCAAGACATCCTTTTTCCAGAGCGTTTTTCGCGACGGCCCCTCGTTCCTCTCCCGCGAACCGGAGATTCGCTCTATCCATCTGATGAAATACATCAAACCCAGCCGTCAGCCCTCGCCGGAAACGCAGATGCTCTCGTCGGTGATCGAATCGACCATAGGGAAAAGGGGAAAGGTTTCTCCCCCTCGGGTGATCAATCTGTCCGATCCGCTGGCGATCCCGCTGAAGGATGGTTTCGTCGGCCTCGATTTCCCCGTTTACGGGCATACGTCCCCCTTTCCCTTTATGATGGTCAAAACCGATCCGTCGATGACCATCCCCCACTATGAAGAAGAACCCGCCGAAGATACGTCCGAAGAGGAGCCGGACGCCGGCGGCAACGGTCCGCGAACCGGCTCGCCCAGCGGCGCCGAGGAACAGACCGCCGACGGCGGTAATCATTCCGACGGCGGCCCGGCCGAGGGCGATTCGCGCCGTGAGGAACAAGAGGAAAGCGGCGGGGAGGAAAAACCGAACTATTTCCGTCTGGTCGGCCGGGTTCTGTGGTCGGAAGACGATATTCGGTCATTCTTCGGCCGCCCGAAAACAGAACCGTTCTCGCCGGAGCTTCGCGAAGAGGCGGCCGATTACATACGCGGCATGATCTGGCGCTACTGCCGCGTTCTCGCGCGCCAGGTCAACACGGTTCACCTGCTGCGGCGCAAGCGGGATCAGTGGCAGATCGTCCGTTCAAACAACCAGATATACTCGACCTTCTTCCTCGACCCGGATGGGGACAAAGAGGTCCTGCACTTCATCTCCGGATACTTCGACAACTACTGGGGGAGGCGCCTTTTCATGAATCTGGCGCTGGTGCGCCCAGACGACATAAAAGCCGCGGAACATTTGCAGCGGGTCGCCCAGTATTGGGAATAGACCGCGGGGGATTAGTTTTTTTCCTCCGGCGGGGCGTTCCCCTCCCGAGGGGGATGGTCGTCTTCCCCCTCTTGAGGACGCTTCGCCTGTTGGGCCATTCTTTCTTTGACCTGCTTATGGAATCGGCGGGCTATTCGATCCATCTTCTTATCGTTCGATTTGACCAGCCGGAAGATCTCTTTCCGATCGCGGGGGAAGATCTGGTAGCAAAAGTCCCACGCGTCGGCCACCGTGGTGAGCTGCGGCGCCGTGGGGTCTCGGTGATCGATATCGGTCACCCAGAAATTATGCTTCCCGGGGATGGGCTCAAATTTGGCCTCTCCCCCGCAGCGGTAGATCGACGGATCGTTTCGATCCAGCGCCAAAACTTCTGAGACGATCTCTTCCGGTTCGGCCTTCTCGGATGACTTCAGACGGCGCTGAATCCGCCGAAACTCACTTTTGCTGACCGGCTTAACCACGGGATCGCCGCGCAAGAGACGAAACGACCGGATCCGCATGCCGTTTTGAACGATCACGCGAACTTCTTTGGGGTCGTAATTGTCGTTGAGATTGATTTTCATAACGCGTCGGTATGGTATCAGCCGCGGAGTCTTCCGCCGCCTTCAGTTATCTTGTTTAGGGCCGTTTTGGTCCCCGCCGTCGTCTTGGGGCGGCTTGGGGTTTTTATTCTCTCCCTCCGACATCTGACGCAGCATTACCTCGATGATCTTGCGGAAATCGATCTTCAGGCGGTCCTCCATCAGGTCTTTGCAGACGGCGTCGAGCAGATTGTTCGGGTAGATCTGGTAGTTGTACTCCCAAGCGTCCCGAACGGCGCTCAGCGGCGGCGCGGTCCGGTCGCGGTGCTCGATGTCGGTGACCCAGTAGTTGTACTTGCCGGCCACCGGCTCGAACCCTCCGGGGCCGCCGCATCGGTAGATCTTGGTCAGATCGGGCTCGTCGAGGACCAAAGAGACGATTTCCTCGGGATCGGCCATCTCGCCGGCCATCCGCCGCGCCAGTCCGATTCGGGCCAGAGGGGTGGACTCGGGGACGATGTTCGGGCAGTCTTTCAGCAGGCGAAAGGAACGAACCTTCGATCCGTACTGGACGATGACCCGTGTCTCGCGTGGATAGAAACACGCCGGGCAGTTCTTTTCCATCGGTTCTCCTTTCTTGTTTTGCTGTCGGTTGGCCGGGGCGCGGCTATCCCTTTCTTACGCCTGTAAGGGAAGGGGGGCGCCCTTGTCTTTAATATATACGTTTCCTCAGCGACCCGGTTCTTCCCGGGAAATCACTCTTATCCATAATATCATTATAGGGATCTTGGACAAGGAATATGACTATATTTTTCTGCCTCGGTTCCCTCGTTTATGGGAAAATTCAGGAAAAGCGGGTATCTTTCGGCGCAAAGGACGGACAAGAAAAAGAATTGCGGGAAGGATTCCTGCGGAGGAACCTTCCCGCGGGTTGAACAGACACCTTGTGCGTCGAAAGCTTTTCTCGAGTGACTGTCTGCCAATAACTGGCCGGGCGGATTGCTATGAGCCCTTTAGGCACCGGATACCGAGAGAGACGGCTCTCGAGGTTCACCGGATTTCTCCGCGCTTTATTTTATCTCGCTCTCACTTCCGAAGCCAAGCGTGAAAACCGAGGTTTTTTGGCATGACTCGCAGCCTATCGAGTGAAAGGATAATTGTTAGTGTTCACCGGTCCAGAAACACTCTTCCGGCAAAAGGGTTGGTCTTAACGAAAAACTGACGCTTTCGTTGCGGGGGCGAACGCTCGGACTGCCTTGCGGCGCCGACTCATTCGCCCCATTGGCGGAGCTTGATAGATGACCTTTTCATAATCGGTGCTCCTTTCTTGTGTGCTTGTTCTTCGCAGCGTTTGTATCTGTTAGGCCTAACTATTTAAGGGCTTCTTTCGGAAAAAAGGACTTAGATAAGACCGCTTCCTGACGGCCGCTGTGATCTCCGCGCTCACAGCCCGCTTTTTGGGGCTCGTTCTTGAGATCTTTCGCCTTTTCTCCCCGGGGGCCCTTCCCCCATCGGCAAGTGTATTATACACCCGCGGGAAAATTTTTCAAATGAAATAGCTCGGTTTTCCTTGAAATTTCCCGAAATTTTGTGATTTTTCCCCTTAACCCCCCTTGGTGACCCCTTGTCTGGCTATAAAATACCCCGCTAATATGGGTTTTTTCGCCGTCTTTTATCCTTTCTCCCCATTCTTGCGCTGTTTTTCTCACCCCGCGGTCTTTCCTTTTCTTCCCGCGGGGATCGTCCGGGCTGGGTCCCTTACCGTATACAGTCCCCTCTATCCGCAGAAGTTGCCGTATTC
>CADBTE010000404.1 GCA_902797455.1 uncultured Planctomycetota bacterium
CAGGGAGAGAACTGTTCCCTCCAAGTTAATCAATCCCGTTTCGAAAATAATAAAACCGACGATGTCTCTTGTTTGGCGGGGACATTATTCGCCCTTTCCTGCACCCATTCCGGAGGGGAGGGGAACGCCTACAACTGCCTGTCGCCGAATGTCTTCCTCAGCGACACGTCGATCGAAGGTTATCCCGTGGGGATCAACTGTTCGATTCTCACCGATACGTCGGAGGATGGTTTTCCCGTGGGAATCGTCTCTTTGAGTCGCGGCGCGTGCCGGGCGCGCAATGTAACCATCAGGCATTGTAAAACGGCCATCCGTTGTTTCGGCGCGCTGCCGCTGCTGATCCAAGATTCATCGATTGCCGACTGTGAACAGGGGGTCTCCTATGAAACGGAGTATAAGCGAAGTGTACCTCCGTTTGAGAAAATTAAACGGGTTGACGGCACGCCCTTGTTTGGGCGATATGAACGGAACCGTTTCACGGATACCTCAGCGCCATGGAATATCCCGAGCGGTCCGAGTCCCGTCGATTCGGTCTCTCGCCGCGACAATGAACCGAACCAATAGGCCTCGTTTCACAGAAAGAGCATTACAGAGGACATAAGCTATGAAAAGAGTAATGACAGCGATATTTCTGCTCGCCGCCTCGCTGACGGCGAAGGGGCTTTTCTCCGAGGAACTGATGAAGCCCGCGGCCTATGTCGTGATCCAAAATTACGACGAAGCGATCAAGGCCGCTTCCACTCTGGCCAAAAAGGTCGACACAAAAGAGACGTTCGATATGTTCGTGTACTTCTGTCGTCCTATTAAAGGGATCGATCAACACGAGCCGATCGTCGCCGGACTGTTCGCGGACACCTCTCGGATTGTCCCTTTCGGTTACGTTCCGGTCGCCGACTTTAAGGACTTTTCGTTGCCCAAATTTGATGAACTCGCCACCCGGTACAATTCTGCCAGTCGACGACTGACGGTCAAATTCAACGATCAGTTGTATCCGCTCACCGTTGTTTCTCAGGGTACCTCGAGTATCCTTGTCCCCAAGGGGACTGAGGAACCGATTCCGCGGATCAGCACGGAAGATTTCGCGGAAGAAGATAATAAGGAAGCGGTTTTCTATGGCCGCGTTTACCCCAATCGGTTTCCCGAGGAGATCAGACAATCGCTTCTGGCATCCCTCTCGGCCAAGCTGCCGGGTGTATCTCCGTTAGCGGAGCCGTTCCTCCGGCAGGTTGATTCGGTGGGGTTCGCTCTGAGAGTCGACTCCCCGTCGAGCGACTTGGTTCTGTCGTACGACATCCGGGCCGTCCCGGAAAGTGATCTAGCGAAGGCATTCTCACGGATGTCCGATCAAAAGAGCCGCTGGAACGCTCTGTTGGACCGTTCCGATAATGCTTTTTCGATTCGCTTCAACGCGGTTTTTCCGGAACCGATGACGGAGCAAGTCCGCGAAGCGTGCCAAAGCAAATTCCGGGATATTTTTCAGACCGACCTCGCTGAGCTTGAGGGGGAAGAAGCCCAAAAAGCGCATAACGTTCTCGACAATCTGGCATCGTTCTGCGATAAGACTCTGGCGCGCGGCGAGGCGGATATAGCCGTTGCGCTCACCAAAGAGCCGTTCCTGATCGCGGCGATGACCATCGAAGGCGGCGGCAATTTGCTCGAGGCCCTCGACGGGCTCAGCACCGTTGTGCAAGAGATTGAGGAAGATGACGATCCCCTCTTAAACAGCTTGCCGGATATTCACTTTAACCTGGTTCAGTCCTGTGACTATACAGTAACGATCTATAACGACGCAAGAAAGAATTGGGACCTGGGGAAAGTCAATCCCGATCTTTCCAAAGATGCCATTTCTCCCGGTTTCCTATTGGGAATCAAGGAGGATTCTCTCTTTCTGGTCGCCGGTTTAGGGTTCAAAAAGGCCGCGCTGAAATTTTGGGAAACGGCCAGCCAAAACCAGTCACCAAAACCGATCTCGCCGACGATAACGCGCCTGGCGGTCAATAACCTCGGTTCCCTGCTTACGTTCCTCATTCCCGAAACAGACTTCGACTACTATTCGCTGGCTTCGCTGATGAGCCGGGAAAAAGCCGAGACAAAGATCACTCAGACGCTCACCCGAGGCGGTCCCGATTCGCTCGGGGGCGAGGTGGTCGTCTCCGGCGAGAATTTCTCCTTCTTCGGAAAGCTGTGTAAGCAAATAAAAGAA
>CADBTE010000405.1 GCA_902797455.1 uncultured Planctomycetota bacterium
GAATCGCCGCGGCGCCGATCGAAAGCGCGTATATTCTTGTACCATCACTCCACCATAGAATACCGGTAGTTTCGTATAAAAAACGGTGGATGGTACTCTTCTTAGGTCAATTTGACAAGGGAGAATTTATTCCTGCCGGTTCTTTGATCCGGCACCCCTCGATCATCGCGTCGGGGATACGGCACGGACGTCCCTGGTTATCGACGGCGACGACAACCGTCCGTCCGATCGCCAGAAGCTCCTCATCGCGGAAGAGAAGGTAGCTGTGTTCGATCCGCGTGGGGGTGACCCGCTCGATATCGGTCCAGAGGGTGACCACCTCGTCGTACTTGGCCGGTTTTTTGTAGTCGCACTGCGAGTGGATCACGGCGAAGTTCAATCCGATGGCGCGCAGGTCGTTGTAGGTCATCCCGGTCCGGCGAAGGTACTCGACCCGGCCGGACTCGAACCAGGAGAAGTAGTTCCCGTGCCAGACGATCCCCATCAGGTCGGTCTCTTGAAAGCGGACGCGAAACCGCAGCGGAACCGCTCGGGGACCGGGGGTGATATCGGTGCCGTGGATACGCGCGGTCGGACGTTTGTCGAAAGCGGGAAGGTCGGCGGAGGGCATCGGCGGAACTTGTCTGTTTTTTGTCGTGTTGCTATACTTAGGCGGGGATTTCCGCCGACGGCGGACATTTTTCCCCCGACGGTAGAATATACCACCGACGGCCGAATGGGTACAAGAGGTTTGGCCGCGCCGGGCATGGGAAACATTCTGAAAAACATAGTCTGGGCAATCGAGCGCGTTTTATGCGTTATCTGGTGACCGGCGCGACCGGGTTCTTAGGACAGCACATCGTTGAGCGGCTGGTGGCCGGCGGCCACACCGTTCGGGGATTCTGCCGCCATGAGCTTCCCGAACTTAAACAGCTGGGGGTCGAGGTCGTCTTGGGCGACCTTCGCAGCGCCGAGGACTGTCTGCGGGCCTGCCGAGGGGTGGACGCGGTCTTCCATACCGCCGCCCAAACCGGTATCAGTCTGCGGAAACGCCCCTTCTACGAGGTGAATGTCGACGGTACGCGCCACATCCTCGAGGCGGCGATCGCCTCCGGTGTCCGGCGGATCGTCTATACCGGAAGCCCGAGCGTAGCCGACGCCGGCCGGCCGCTGGAGGGGGTCGCCGAATCGGCCGGCTATCCCGAGACCTACCTGGCCGACTACCCCAAGACGAAGGCAATCGCCGAGAAGATGGTCCTCCGGGCCAATGGGACGGCGCTGCCCGGGGGCAAAACGCTTTTGACCTGCTCGCTTCGTCCGCGTCTGATCTGGGGGCCGCGCGACAGAAACCTCATTCCGCGGATCATCGAGCGCGCCCGAACGGGGCATCTTCGCCGCGTGGGGGATGGATCGAACCGGCTCGATACCATCTATGTCGAAAACGCCGCCGACGCTCACCTCATGGCGATGGAGGCGCTTGTCGACGGCTCCGCGGTGGCCGGAAGCGCCTATTTCCTTTCGCAGGGAGATCCGGTCAACTGCTGGGAATTCATCGACCGCGTCCTGGCGATGGTTGGACTCGGACCGGTGCGAAAGTCGATATCGTTTAAAAACGCCTGGCGTTTGGGGATGTTGTGCGAATGGGGCTATCGCCTTTTGCGTATTCAAAGAGAACCGCCGATGACCCGCTTTTTAGCGACACAGCTGGCGTTCTCGTATTGGTTTAAAACCGATCGGGCCCGGCGCGACTTCGGTTTTGTCCCCGCCATTTCCAACGAGGAGGGGCTGCGGCGGCTGCAGACCTATCTGCGGTCGGTGTATAAGTGTTAACGGTGACTCGATAAGAGTCAAATGTGATGAAATGAAAGGTCTGTGAAAAAGTGCCGACATTGATTCAAAAGTTCTTAAGCAGGGTCGAGAAGCGTCAAGCCAAGGTGGGGGTCATTGGGCTCGGTTACGTCGGGCTGCCTCTGATCCGCGCCTTCGCCGACGCCGGGTTCGCGACCATCGGCTACGACGTCGACCAGCGTAAGATCGACTCGCTCAACAAGGCAAAGAGTTACATTCAGCATATTCCCGACGAATGGATCCGCCAGTGGCAGGCCTCGGGGCGGTTCACCGCCACGAGTGACAAGGCGGTTTTGGCCGAGGCCGACGCGATCTTGATCTGTGTGCCGACCCCGCTTTCCGACAGCCGCGACCCCGATCTTTGCTACGTCGAGGCCTCGACGCGGACCATCGCCGAGATCCTTCGTCCCGGTCAGCTGGTCGTTCTGGAGAGCACCACCTGGCCCGGTACGACACGGCAGGTGATGGTTCCGATCCTGGAGACGAGCGGACTTAAGGCCGGACACGACTTTTTCCTCGCCTACAGCCCCGAGCGGGAAGATCCGGGGAACCCCGATTTCACGGCGGCCGGCATCCCGAAACTCGTCGGCGGCCTGGAGCCCGACAGCACCCGCGCGGCGGTCACCCTCTACAGCAAGGCGATCGTCAAGGTGATCGAGGTTTCCTCGTGCGAGACGGCCGAGGCGGCCAAGGTGGTCGAAAACACCTACCGAAGCGTCAA
>CADBTE010000406.1 GCA_902797455.1 uncultured Planctomycetota bacterium
CGCACAATGCTATGTCCGTTTCCGCGCTGACGATCACCTGTCACGATGTCTGTAACCATGGCGCTTCGCTGCAGGCGTGCGCGCTGGCGTCTTATCTGCGGGAGCATGGCTGCGAGGCGAGGATCATCGATTATCTTCCCGACTACCTGCGGCATGAGGCGTCGTACTGGCACGTACCCAATCCCGCCTGGGCGAGATCGTTCCTTCGGCGGATGATCTATCGGATCGTTAAGTTTCCGCGCAATCGCCTCTTCGCCCAGCGCCGCGCGGCATTCGATCGCTTCAATCAGCGATATCTTCCCCGGACCGGCCGGCGATGGTTATGTTCCGAACAGCTGCGCAAAGAGCCGCCGCAGGCGGACCTTTATATCTGCGGGAGCGACCAGATCTGGAATCCGCTCTTCCCCAATGGCCGGGATGGAGCGTTTTATCTGGACTTCGCGCCGACCAACGCGCGAAGAATCTCCTACGCGGCGAGCTTTGCCACCGAGTCGATTCCCGCGGAAATGAAAGAATCGGTGAAAGAAAGAATCGAAAAGCTCGACGCTGTTTCGGTCCGAGAGAGCTCCGGAGTACGGATTCTCGCCGAGATGGGAATCGAAGCCCGGACGGTCGTCGATCCGGTCTTTTTGCGGAAAGGTGATTTTTGGAAAAAGATCGCGGCAGATTCCCCGTTGGCCGGTTGGCTCGGTTCCCAAAAGTACCTTCTCCTTTATCGGTTCGAAGGCGATGACACGGCCGGTGCCGCGGCTCGTCGGCTGGCCGACCGCCGGGGACTGAAGCTCTTCTCGGTCAACGGCGACCCTCTTGCCGATCGGTCGTTCGATCGTTTTGGGCCGGATACCTTCTTATCGCTGATTCTCAGCGCCGAGAGTATCCTGGCGACATCGTTCCACGCGGCGGCGTTTTCGGTTCTCTTTCACAAGGAGTTCCTCATCGCCCGGCGCCGCGAGGCGATTAATACCCGAATGGCAGATCTGCTGGCTTCGCTGGGGTTGGCTGATCGGCTGATCGATCCGACGGAGGCGGACAACCGACGATCCGAAATCGACTGGGCAGCGGTCGAGAATCTTCTGGCCGGAGAAAAATCGCGCTCGGAAAGGTATCTTCAGGAGAATATCGCGCGGGCAGCTCAGCGAGCGGTCTGATAGACGTCGAGCAGCGCCTCGAGGGACGAACGGATGGAAAACGGGCTTGCCTCCAAGAGTCGGCAACCTTCCTCCAAAGTGAGCTTTTTGGCAAATCCCTCTTCAAGAGCGTCGGCCCACTCGGCCAGCGGGGCCCGAAGCGATACGGTCTTGACGCGATCGGGGAATGTCTCGGTGAAGTCGGTGGTAATCACATCGGAACAGACGGTAAAAAGCCCCCCCGCGGTCGCCTCCATCCCCGCGATAGGAAGCCCCTCGGAGATAGACGGAAGCGCGTGGACGTCGAAGCATGATGTCATCAGGGGACCGGAATCGCAGTAACCCGGGAAAAGAACCACCGACTCGAGTCCTCTCTGTTTGGCGTACCGCATAAACTCTGGGCGGAGAGAACCGTCTCCGGCCAAGAGCAAACGCCAGCGCTTATCTGTGTGATAGAGCTCGCCAAAAATATCGATCAAAAACTTATGATTCTTCACGCCAGACCCCATTCGCCCCGCGTGTCCCACCACTTTAGCTTCCTCACCCAGACCGTATCGGGCACGAACCTCGGCGCGAGAGTGGGTGATATTCCGGTAGCGCTCGGTCGACATCCCGCAGAAGATCACGCGGCATTTTTGACAATCGCGCCAGTTGTCCCCCAAAAGGAAGCGCGCGGCGTTGGAACTGCAGGGAGTGATCGCCGTGGCATAGCGCAGAATGTTCGGGACGTTCTCCCGTAAAAAGGCGCGGTAACGCATCTTCCCCTTGAAACTGGCCGGAGGCCGATCATTCTCGTTGTATCGGCTGCAGTGGCAATGGACCACCCGCACCGGAACACCGGCTCGGGCGGCCGCTCGGGCCTGGAACCCGCCGGAGTGAACCGAATGGGAATGAAAAACGTCGTAGCGCTCTTTTTTCAGCAGCGCCTCAAGCTCTCCGTACGGACGGTATAAACCGAAGAGTTCCAGCCCCTTCTGAATCTTGGTCAATTTCGGTGCGTAGCAGATCTTGCACCCGTACGAGCGTGCCTCCTCTTCGTAGCAGCCGCCGGGGGAAGAGAGGTAGAAATCGAACGTCAGATCGCGCTTTCCCTGCCGGCGAATCTGGCGCAGCAGCTCGATGAGCCACGACTCGATCCCACCGATTCCCAGACTGTAGGCGGCATGGAGAACACGCATAGGAAATACGAACCCCTCTTATTCCTGCGGAATGACCCCCGAAGAGGGGAGATTCGGGTCGACCTGCTGAACGGGGGGAGCGATCGGGGCGATCGTGAACGACTCCTCTCTGACCTTCTTCTCCCAGCCAAAGTCAACAGTCGCCTCGATATTCCAGATTCCCTTGTTGAGCGAGACATTCTGGAACCACAGTTCCGAATAGCTCTTCCCGTTAACGTAATACTTTCTCATGTAAGAGGGCTGCAGGTCGGACAGGCGCAAAATGATAATGATCCGCTGGAAACTTCCCGCGTCGACCGCCAGACGAGGATACGCCTCGATCCAGACCTCTTGATCCTGCCTCCCCTTGGGAGTGACCAGATTCATGTAGAAGCGGTTCTTGAGATTCTTGGCGTTGGCGATGAAGAACAGGGGGAAAGGACCATCCATCGACAGATCCATATTCCATTGATCTTCGGGAATCGGGTAGACGTTGACGATTCGATTCCTAAAATCGTACTCGGCCCAGCTTTTGCCGTCGCAGACATACTTCAGCTCGCCGCTTCCCTTTTTGAACTCCATCTTCGGTTCATCGTCGGACGAGGCGCCCGGCTGATAGACATACTCCCCCTCGACGTGGTAAAGGAGCTTGTTGGGAGCGATAAACTTGAATTTACCCCAGGTGTGGGAAAGCGGAATCTTTGAGTTTCCGGTGTTGCGCAGGAAGACCCCGCCGTCGTGCTCTTTGATCTGAACCTCACAGGCAACCCGCTTGATCTGTTTTCCAAACTCTTCCCAGCGCAGAAGGAATTGATCCAGCAACGCCTCTTGTTCCCGGGTCATCGAGAAATTCTCCGGGGGAGGGATGATCCCATCGGCCGATGGCTGAATCAGAGGCGAGCCTTGCCCGCCGGGAGCTTGCTGCGGGGCGGCTGGCTGAGGCGCGGCCGGCGGCTGTTGCCCGACGGTCGGCGGCGACACCGAAGTGTCGGCCGCCGGAGGGATATTCACCGGCGATTGCGCGACCAGCAGAGGCGACTGCTCTTGGGAGGGGACAGACCCGGACATGGATGCCGGAGGGTAAGCCGATTCGACTTTCATCACCTCTTGGGAGGGACTCGCCTCGGCGACATCGGCAGCCGGTGACATCGCAGGGGTCTCTGGAAGGATCGATTCGCCAGCCGTTTGGGCAGCGGTCTCGGCAGGCGGCGCGGCACGGAGATTTGCCTGAAGCATTAAGGGGGATTCGGGCAAAATCGACTCCACCGACACTTCTTCGGCCGAGGAGTCTGCCGTCGCACTGGACTCCGGAAGGAAAGCCGGCTGAGGGGACTCGGCGCCGGCGGAAGCCGTGCCGTAGGGGAACTCAGGGACATCGACCGAGTCGATCGCATCGGTTTGCGCCGACGGTGCCTGTGCCACGGCCGCCGCCGTGTTCGCGGAGGGAACGGCCGCGTGTGGCAGAAGTGTCCCGGAGGGGGTCGAAGCGAACGCGCTCGTGGAAGCGGCCGGCGCCGGAGCATTGCCCGCTTGAGGAACCTGACCGGCTTCACAGGCCCGGTCGGCCTGAGCAGGCGGGGTATAGTTTTTAAATCCTCCGGTACGCTTGGGGCCGGAGTTGGGACTATTGGTAAAGGCGGCTTCGCGAACGGTACCGGAAGATATCGCGATCGGCTGCTCCCAAGCCGCGGTTCGGACAGAATCTTGCCCCAGGCCGATGGGTGAATAGCCAACGGCGAAAGACACACCGAGAATAATCGCTGGTAAAATGACGGTCAGGCCCGAAAACACTGTTTGTCTTCGCCCCATGGAATCGGCTGCTCCTTCGGCCGTTGCCCCGGCCGCTGCGTTTATCGTTCAGATCCCCGACTTCGAAAATCTTTCTCTTCAAGAAATGGGAGACGCGGGCGCTCCCCAACCGACTTATAGCGGTTTTTCCCCCCCCGGTAAAGATCGTTTTAAAAGGAATGGGTCTGCCGGGGAAAACCGAATCGCACAAGAAAAACTTAGAGCAAAAACGCCCTCGACGTTTCCGGGAGATTGGAGTATAATAAAATGAAGAGCATTTCTGTAAAAATAGGCGGTCTGGCCCCCCAAAGGCCCCGCCAGAGGATCCTATATTTTTCGCCAACAACTTATGCCCGCCAAAGAAAGACATTACGGGTACGGTCCGTGGGAATATCGCTACGCCTGCCGCAGCTGTGGCCACGCTGTACGCGAGCCGAAGAATCAGCTCCCCTGTAGTATCTGTGGTGGCGACTTCGGTCCCAGGACCTCGATGCGCAAAGTGTTCCTCGAGGCCGAGAAGCCATACGAAACCATCGAGGTGGAATACCAGATCAAACCGACTTTTTGGGATCACCTTCGTTCCTGGCTCGGTTTTCATGTCGAGCCGAAGTACGGTGTGCGTGAAGAAAAACGGCGGCCGACCCGCCGGTGGCGCTGGCAGACGCATGCCGAGGTCGAAGAAGAATCGGGGATTCTCCGCCACGAAGATTTTCTCTGAACGCCGGGGGGGCTCCTTCCCGGTGGTTTCGCTCGGGAAAGGCTTTTTTGGTCCGGCCCTTGAAATCCACCCGCGAAAGTGGTAGAAATTGATGACAGGCGCGCGTGATTCGGCTCCAGTCGGCACGCGAGTATCCAGAAAAAGTAATTTTTAACATCCGTGAAAAAACGAGCAGACTTATGGAATTCTTCAAAGGCAATACTGTAGGGATTGACCTGGGGACAACGTTCTCCTCGCTGGCGCAGGTAGATGAAGAGGGCGAACCGCGGCCGATTCCGAACGAAGACGACGAGATCGAAACGGCAAGCGTTATCCTTCTGGCCGAAAGCAAGCACGTCATCGTCGGGCCGAACCGCAGCCGCGCCGCGATGGAAGACCCGGAGAACGTCGTCGAGCGTATTAAGCGCCAGATGGGGGTCGTCAACTACAAGCGAACCTTCGACGGTCACGAGATCACACCGGAATTCATCTCCTCGCTGATCTTGCGTAAACTCAAGCAAGACGCCGAGAAGCATATCGGGCCGATCGCCAATGCGGTCGTCACTGTCCCCTATTACTTTAACGACACCCGTCGTAAGGCAACCCAAGACGCGGGGAAAATCGCCGGCTTCAACGTGATCGACATCATCAACGAGCCGACGGCCGCCGCGCTGACCTACGCCTGGCACCGGGGCGAACTTGGCCACAAGTCGACCAACGACGGCAAACCGCGCCGGGTTCTGATCTATGACCTCGGCGGCGGAACTTTTGACTGTACCGTCGTTCAGTACACGGGGAACCACTTCAAAGTCATCTCGACCGACGGTGACGTGAAGCTCGGCGGAGTCGACTGGAATGACCGGATCGTTGATTACGTCTGTAAGCAATTCCAGGAAAAGCACGGAATCGACCCGAAAGAAGATGGCCGAGCGCTTCAGATTCTGCGCAATGACAGCGATATCGCCAAGATCGCTCTGTCCTCGCGCGAAAACACGACAATCACCTGCCGTTTTCACGGCAAGTCGCTCTCGGTTCCGCTCAGCCGTGAGCTGTTCGAGCAGCTCACTCGCGACCTGCTCCAGAGAACCAGTGACACGGCGGAATTCGTTGTCGAGCAGGCCGACCTCCAGTTCTCCGACTTAGACGCGATCGTCCTGGTCGGCGGCTCGACCCTTATGCCGCAGGTTCCCGCGATGCTTAAGAACCTAACCGGAATCACCCCGTACGTCAGTGAGGGGCTCAATCCGCACACCGCCGTCGCCTGCGGCGCGGCGATCCACGCGGCGATCCTCGAGGCGAAATTCAACCCCCAAGGGCAGCTTGCCTCCCGCGTTCAAAAGCTTTTGGAGAATGTTCATCAAGAGGACGTCAATTCCCATGGTTTGGGGATCGTCGCGACCGACCCGTCCAAGGGAGTGGTCGTCAATCACATCATGATCCCGCGCAACACGACCCTGCCGTTCTCGATCTCGCGGACCTTCAAGACCAATAAGCCGAATCAGGAACGGATCACGATTCAGGTTCTCGAGGGGGATGCTCCCGACCCGCAGGCAAACTCGCTGCTGGGCAAGTGCCGGATCACAAACCTTCCCCCCAACCTCCCGCAGGGGACGCCTGTGGAAGTGACCTACTCGTTCGACAAATCGGGACGTATCTCGGTATCGGCCCGTGAGAAGGCGGGGAACACCGAAGCGGCCATCGAGGTGGAGCGCCGCGGAACACTGAGCGAAACCGAGGTCGAGGAGTTCAGTCAGTTGGCCGATGAGTACTCGATCGAGTAACCGCTCCTGCAGAGCGCTCTTTTAGAGGCCGAAAAGCTTCATTCCGCAAATTGCCCCGGCTGGGAGTTATCCACACTCAGCCGGGGTTTATTATAATAGTCCGCAAAAACACAAGCTTCCTTAGCTGTACTTAGACGCGAAAGGCTGATAACCGATGCAAAATCAAGGTGTCCGTTACGACAAAGAGGCTCTCAAGGCGCTGATTCGCGAAAAATCGCTGAAGTTTGGCGACTTCATTCTTGCCTCGGGGAAAAAGGCGAAATACTATCTCGACGGCAAACAGGTCACTCTTTCGGCGGCCGGGGCGATGCTCATTGGTCAAGGAATCCTCGACCTGCTCCTTGGCGAGGAGCGCTTCCCCGACGCGGTCGGCGGCATGTCTGTCGGCGCAGATCCGATCACCGCGGCGGTCATCACGATGGCGGCAGTCGGCGGCCGTGGTAATCTGAAGGGATTCCTCGTCCGTAAACAGAGCAAGGGACACGGGACAGACCAGTACGTCGAGGGGCCGGTCCGGGCGGGCGACCATGTGGTTGTGGTCGAAGATGTTGTCACGACCGGCGGGTCTTCGCTTCAGGCGATTGAGCGGATCG
This sequence comes from uncultured Planctomycetota bacterium, assembly GCA_902797455.1. Lineage (GTDB taxonomy): Bacteria > Planctomycetota > Planctomycetia > Pirellulales > Thermoguttaceae > RUG695. The sequence goes on from CADBTE010000406.1 coordinate 7,144, forward strand.
AGGCGGCCGGTATGGTCGTTGACGGCGTGATCGCCATCATTGACCGAATGGAAGGGGGACGTCAGGCGTTTGAGCAGCGCGGCTATCGTTTCCGCTCGCTGCTGACGATCCAGGACTTTGGCATCACCCCTCCGGAAGCGTAATCGAATATGGCCGACCGATCTGGCCCCGAGTATATGGGGGAAGCCCCTGTCGGGACGATTTTGCTCGAATTTTCGACCCCGACGATCATCGCGTCGGTGATCGCGGCGACGTACAACTTCGTCGCGCGTATCTTCGTCGGCCAATCGATCGGATCGGTCGGTATCGCGGCACTCGGGATCGCGTTCCCGATTATGCTTATTCAACTGGCGTTCGCGATGATGGTCGGCACCGGGGCCTCGACGCTGATCGCCATCGAACTGGGGAAAAAGCGGTTCGACCAGGCCGAAAAAATACTCGGTCAGGCGATCTTTCTCTACGCTGTCTTTTCGGCGCTGTTCATTCTTTTGGGACTCCC
>CADBTE010000407.1 GCA_902797455.1 uncultured Planctomycetota bacterium
ACGATGAGCGCGCCCAACGCCCCGCAGGCCGATAAGTTCCTCCGCCAGCCGATGCGCGAGGGGTGGCAGATCTAAGCGGCTTTTAATCCTGCCGCTTTCCAAACAAAAAAGGGGACCTAAAAGGCCCCCTTTTTTTGTTCCTGACCGCGGGCGTCTACGCGTCCAAGACGCTTAAACGCAGCTCGATTTCTTCGATGTTCTCCTCGGTGAGAGGATAATCGCGAAGGATCGGCTTTTCCGGGATCGAACCGTTCGGACCATACTCGCGGGAGAGGCGGTTTTTGAAGATCCCCTTCTTCTGCCAGACGTAGAGATGGAACCCGCGCAGATCCCCGGGCACCGAATCACGAAGCGTGATGATCAGCAAAAACTTCGAGAACAGATCGGCCGCCTGAGTAAGTTCCCCCGCCTGATAATGGTTCCACAGCCGAGCCAAAAGGTCCGCGTAGACGGCCCGCTCCGTAACAAGCCCCTCGCTGCCGATGCGCAGCTGATAGAGCCAATTAAAGCCCCCCATCGCGGAGAAGACCCGTTTGATCTTCGGCCGATTGGCCAGGAGCCTGCGCATCCTCACCTCGATCACCGGGGTCTCCTCTTTCACGTAGCCGAGATTATTGAAATCGCCGCCGAGTTCCACCAGCAGCTCCACCGACGGCGCGGGCCCCTTATAGCGCGTTCCCCCGGAAGTTTGGATGATGATCGGGCAGGAAACCGTCTCGGCCAGCGCGCGCCAGTAACCGCGCAGCTGCTCCTCGCTCGTCCCATCATCGGGGGGACGGGAGATCACCGCGGGGACATTCAGCGATTTGGCCTTTTCGGCGTACAGAAGCATCTCTTCGGTGTCCTTCCCCTGAACCCCAAGGCACAGCGCCGAGCGGCGCCCCTCCATCGCCTTGGCGAGGACTTCCATGCCGCGCATTTTCTCTTCCATCGTCAGCAGATCGACACTATCGCCGGATTGCGGCCAAATCATCCCCGGACTGCCGCAATCGTCGACGTACTGGGCCTCTTTGGCGAGGACCTCGTAGTCGACCTCCCCCGTTTCGGTGTAGGGGGTCGAGAGGATCGGGAACGGTCCGCGAACGCGCTCGTCCCCAAGGATCTCGGCCCCCCGCGAACGCGCCGCGCTGAGGGCGGCCAGAACACCGGCGCTGAGCGCCGAGGACTTGGTCAAAAAATCTCGTCGATTCATCGGTATACCTCTTGAGTATTGTCCCTTAATGGTTCTGTTTGGCTGACTTGCTTTTTTTACGCGGGAAATTCAAACCCCTTTCGGTAGGAAATCTCCATCAGCCGATTCGCCTGCGCCGCGTGGGTGCCGGCAAAGCACTCGTTTTTCTCGTCCACCTCCAAAAACGGGCTTAAACGGAAGGTGTCGGCGCTGACATCGTACCCCTGACGGCCGAGATGCTTTTCCAGATCGGCCAGCGCGGCGGCCAGCTGTCCGTCGGTCTTTTTGTCGGCGGCGAGGATATCTGTTTTACTGAACGCGCCGCCGAGACGGTAGGCGGTATTCGCGCTGTTGTACCAGGCGCTGGAATCGAAACCGATCTCGATTCCGGCGGGGAGCAGGCGTTTATCCCCTTGGCGAATCGCGTCGACAAACGCCTGCTGATGGGTACCGCCCCCCTTGTACTCATCGGTACCGACGAATTCGCGGATCTTTTTGCCATCGCTGTCGAACGCCGCCGCGCTCCCCCAGCGCTTTTCGTAGCGGCCCCCCTCGCAGTAGGCGACATACCCGCTGGTCGGCCCGGCCACCTCCCCGGCGCTGCGCGGATTGTCTTTGTCGGGGAGGTTCGAGATGCAGAAAACCACGGGGATCGATCCGGTATCGAAATAGATCATGATCGAGTTCGGGGTTTGACCGGCATCGTTGTAACCGACCCGTCCCCCGGCGCAAAGGACGCGTTTCGGCATCCGAATACGGTCTTGAAAAATATCGTTGCGGCAGTCGTCCAGCAGGTGCGCTCCCCAGTTCCCGACCTCGCCGTGGCCGGTGCGCCACATCCAATGCCAGTCGTAATGCAGCGCGTCGCGGTAAAGAGGTTCCTCCGGCGCCGGTCCCAGCCAAAGGTTGTAGTCCACCGTCTCGGGGATCGGCAGCGGCGTGCTGCGCGAGCCGATCGGCTTGCGGGCAAAGATACGGTTGACACGAACCGAACGAATCTCCCCAAGGGCTTTGTCTTCGTGCAGGAACTTTTGAACCTGAGGATGGAAAACCGGGTCGCAGCGCATCTGGGTCCCGATCTGGCAGATCCGCCCCAGCCGCCGGGCCGTATCAACCACCGCGCGCCCTTCGCGAAAGTTCATACACAGGGGCTTTTCAACATAGACATCTTTCCCCGCCTCCATCGCCCATATCGCGGCCAGGCAGTGCCAATAGTTGCCGGTGGCGATGACCACCGCGTCGATATCCCGGTCGTCAAAGACCTCGCGCATATCGCGCCGGGCGCGTGCCTCGGGGAATTTGCCGCGCGCCTCGGCCAAACGCTCTTGATCGGGGTCGCACAGCGCCGCCGTCGAGGCGTTATTCAGCGTGAAACCGGTGAGCGTCTTTCCGCGGCCTCCCAAACCGATATAGGCCAACCGAACCGTTTCACTCGGCTTTTCGGAGGCCAGCAGGATCTTGGGAGAGACCACCATCGGGGCTCCCCAAGCGGTCCCCAGGGCCAAGGTTTTCAGGAACTGACGTCTTTTCATTATGTGTACCTCCCGGTGAATCGCCCGCCCATGCCCAAATCAGGCCGCCCCATCCGGCCGCAATGCTTCTGGCGAAGGAAAGCCGACGGTGTATAATCCCCCTGTAGGATATCCCCCGCACGATGGACCGCTCCTAAGCTAGGATACAACGCCATGCCCCCCGCCCCGCTGTTTTTCGATCTGGATGGGACCTTGCTGGACACCGTCGGCGATGTCACCGCCGACATGATGGCCACACTCCGGGAACTGGGGCTCGACGCGGAACAATACCTCAGGCGGTTTAGAATCGGCCCCCCCCTTCGTCAGGCGCTGTTCGAGGTCTATCCCGAAATGACGAACGACCTCCTGGAGGAATTTATCCGCCGTTTCCGAAAACGATACGACACCTCCGGCTACCCGGCCACGCGCCCCTACCCGGGAATCGATGAGCTTCTCCGCCTTGCCGCCGGCGCCGGCCACCCGCTGTTCATCGTCACCTTCAAGCGATGGCTTCCGACGGCGCGGCTTCTCAAAAAATTCGGCTGGACAGATCTCTTCGCGGAAGTCTTTGCCGTCGATCGTTTCGCGCCGGAGATCCCCGTCATGCTCAAACCCGAGATGATCGCCCGCTCCGGAGCCGATACCGGCGGCGCGGTGCTGATCGGCGACGCCCCGACAGACCTGGACGCGGCGCACGAGGCGGGGCTTTCGGCCGTGGCGGTCACCTGGGGTTACTCCCCCGAGGAAGAACTCCTCGCCCGCCTGGGGCCGGGGGACAGCATCGTCCGCCGGGTCGAGGAACTGAAGGCCCTCCTCCTGAGGTGAGGCCGCCCGGCGGTCAGCGTTTAGTCAGATCAACGTTGAGCGTGGTGTTTTTGATCGCCCGGCTGACCGGGTCGAAAACCCGCAGCTCGATCGAGATCGCTTTGAGCTCCTTGTCGTACGGCGGCGGGTAATCGGGGAGCATCGCGCTGGTCACCTCGCCGTCGAGCGGAATATCGGAA
>CADBTE010000408.1 GCA_902797455.1 uncultured Planctomycetota bacterium
CTGGTCCTGGGCGCGGGCGGCGATTCCCCAAGCCAGCGCGGCGGCAAGAAGCGCGGCGGTCGAAGTGATTGTTATTGAATGCTTGATCATAGCGTCATTCCTCCACTATGGTTTCTCACTTGAACCAGAAGAACACCGTCTTCTCGAGGTAGGAGACCGCCTCGTTGAAGAGGACGTACCCGAGCGCGCGTTTACCGCAGTAGACCTTGGCGGCGACCGAAGCGCCGGCCCGTTTGGACTGCGGGAGCGAATCGGGGTCGTCGATGCTTGCCTTCAGCTGGACCGTGGTTCCGTCTTCCCCCCGGTTCTCGGCGCGATCGTGCTCTTCGATCACCGTTCCGGTGAAGGTTCGGGTCGAATCGACCGTCATCACGAAGTTTACCTTCAAGGGGGCATCGGGGTCTTTCTCCCGGATTTTTCGCATATAGTCGTCGATATGCCCCATCTTCTTTTCGGGCATATCGAGCTCCAGAATCTGCCGGCCGGTCGGTTCGGCGATCTCCATAAGGATCTGCCCCGGCTGAACCGGACGGCTCTGGAGTTTGTTGTCCAGGTCGAACGTCATCACCGTTCCCGAGATCGGGGCGCGGATTTCCAGTTCTTTGAGACGTTCCTGGAGGATATCGCGCTGAATCTCCAGCGACCTTTTTCGGACGGCCAGCTGTTCCAGCTCGCCGGCCCCCTGGACCCGCTCGTCGTTGCGTTCTTTGCTGAAAGCGACCTCGCTGGTGGCGGCGATCTGCTTGGCGCCCTCCCCCAGGTCCCCCTGAACCTTTTGGTAGTCGGCCTCCAGCTGGTTGTTCGTCAGCCGAACCAGAAGGGTTCCTTCCGGACCATTGGGGTTATTCGGGTCGTTCGGGCCGTAGACAGTGTCGCCGTGATGAACCAGGACCTGGTCGACCTTCCCCTCTTCCCGGGCGAAGATATTCCGTCGGCTCTCCGGCTCGAGCGTTCCCTTGCAGTGCATATTGAAATTCCACGGCACAAAGATCAGCGCCGCGATCACTCCCAGGATGCCGAGCGTCACCGAGATCGTCTTCGGGAGCATCCGCGCCGTGGTGAGGACTTTGGATTTTCCGATGGCGGACCACAGCGGCATAAGGAAGACGTTGTGGTGATCCAGCGCGTTGCCGACCGCCGTGCAGGCGTGGTCGACGACGATCTCGATTCGCTTTTTCATCTGCTCGGGGACACGGCTGTCCTCGATCTGCTCGATGATGATCGCCCCGAACGGCGGTTCGGGGGGGAGTTTATTATCTTCGGTCTGCTCGCTGTCCCCCTCGTTGACATTTTTGCGCGTCAGCGGGAAGACCGAGATCATCTTGGTATGGGACTCGTCGACGTACTCCTCGATCGCGCTTTCGACCTGGGGAGCGAAGTTGGTGGTATCACCGCTGTAGTAGATCGCCTCGTTCGCCTTGACCACCGCCGTGGCGAGTTTACCGAGAAGAACCACCGCGTTGGAGCGTTTATCGACGATATCTTGGCCGCTGACCGCCTCGACGCGGCATTTGCCCCCCCGCTTGATCGCCAGCGAGACACGGTCGCACTGAATGAGCCGGCGGCTCTCGTTGGCGACGGTGTATTCGGTCTCTTTGAGGTCGAGCGTCTTGTGGATGTTCCGGGTAAAGTCTTCCAGCCGCGTCCAGAGCGACTGCCGGTCGTTGAAGTTGCGCAGCTGGCGGTCTTTGTAGAAGCTGTCGGCCTGATCGACCATCTGGCCCATGAATCGGACGAAACCGTTCATCGACGACGGGGACGCGTCGGCCCGCTGGAAGAGCTCGATGATCCCGATCACCTCCAGTTCGGTTCGGATCAGACCGAAGATGATCGGGAAGGGAGTCGGGTTCCCCGCGGCGTCTTCCCCCTCACCGCCGGAGTTGGGGAGGAAAGACCCGACCACATCTTGACCGCGGAGGACCTTGTAGAGGAGGCGGCTGTGTTCTCGATTGGCCTCCTCGTTTTGGGCCAACCCGGTTTTGACAATGTTGATCTGGTAGCCGAGCTCCAGCTGGCCGCCGTCGTTCTTCGTCCAGATGGCGCCCGCCTCGGCCGAGACCGCTTGGATCATACGGGGCAAAAGTTCGGCGTGGAACTCCTCCGGCGGGATATCCGCCTTGGCGTACTGTGTGATCTCGAACACGAGCATACGAATACGCTGCTTCGTCTGCTCCATCACATTTTGGCTCACAGGTTGTTCCTGACTCATCACATCGCTCGCGGCTGGTGGATCTATAGGGCAGGTAAAATACGGAAAGTCCGCGTCTTGACTTTCCCCATTTTAACACCGATAGTCATTTTGTGGTCCCGTCTGGTCTAAATATTACGGGGAAAACAGCGAAACTTTAACGGCTTCCTGCTCTGTCCGGCGGCAGACTATGGGCGCACCCATCCGCCGGTGGGGACGTATTTTTGCCGTTTATCGGCAATTCTCATTCCCCCGGCCCTAACTAATTGCTCCTTTTTTAGCGTGGGATAGTGACTATTTGAGAAAGAATTCGGATTAGAGAAACTTTTCCTGTAAAAGGGGGTTTTTCCGCTTCCGGCGCGGCCGTGGTCTTGAATTTCGACAGGGCCGGGGATAGACTAAAAAACCGGGGATATTAAGCGCATTTCCGCTGTGGTTTCTCCACTTTACACATCACCCCCAAGCCCTCCAAGGCCGTATCTCTATGAAACGCCCCATCCTTCGCCCGCTTTCGGCGCACCCCTTTAGTGTTGGGTATTTTTCCCTTAAGCGCCCTTTTTGCCGAGTAACACACCGCCAACAAGATATTTAGATACAAGGTATTTGGATGATAAAGACACTTGGATGATAAAGACAGAAGGTATTTGAATCCGCCATTCACCCACCCGATAACCACAATTCAAAAGGAAGAAACAATGCTGAAACGCTGGTTTTTGACGCTCGCCTGTATTTTTTGCGCCGCGGCCGCCGCTAACAGCGCGGAGCTGTACGTCGGCGCCGCCTCGGCCGACATCACTCCCGACCGTCCGGTTCTTTTGCAGGGACAGTTCTCTACCCGCATCGCCCGCGAGGCCGCCACGCCGATCACCGCCAACGTGATCGCCCTGGAGGCGCGCGACGGGGAGCAGCCGCTCGGCCAAGTCGTTCTCGTCTCGATCGATCTGTGCTCGATCCGCCTGAACACCCGCGCGGCGATTATCGCGAAGCTGGCCGAAATCCTCCCGGAATTTGACGCCGAGCGCTGCCTCCTCATGGCCGCGACCCATACCCACACCTCGATCGCCACGGGCGTCGGGGGATATGCCCTCCCCAAGGGGGTCGATCGAAGCGAGATCTTAATGGAGGACGA
>CADBTE010000409.1 GCA_902797455.1 uncultured Planctomycetota bacterium
CGAGCATCTGACCTGGGGGACGCGGGCGTACTTCGAGAAGACGATCGACCGCTGGCGCACCGCGCCGATCACCCGCTTCAGCGCCGGAGAGGTAAATATCCTCTCGTTCGGATTGTCGGAACTGTGTATCGAATACCAGCTCTACGCGCAGGAGTTGGTTCCCGAGAATTTCCTGGCGGTCGCCGGCTACGGCAACGGGATCTACCGGTACATGCCGGTGGCCAAAGCGTTTGAGGAGGGAGGGTACGAGTGCTCGCTCTACGCCAGTATGGTCACCCCCGAAATTGAACCGGTTCTCAAAGCGGGAATCAAAGAGGTTCTCGCCGACCTGATCGCCAACCCCGGATGGGTCGGCGCGCCGAAGAACTGACCCCCATTTGTCGAGCGGATCCTCAAACGAGAATCCCTCCCCATTCAAGGAGAATAAACCTATGACGAACAGAAAAGCACGGTGGACTTTTCGCGCCTCGGCGGCGCTGCTGTTTTTGGCCCTGGCGGGTATTTCGGCCGCCGGTCTGCGCGCCGAGGCCCCTTATAAGGCGATCCGCTTTAAGGTCGACGTCACCCCGGCCATTGGGCTCGATATGGCCTACTGCCCGAACAACAAGGTCGATATGCCGATCTACGTCGGCGGCGTGATTCTCGACGACGGCGCCACTCGGGTCGTCTGGTGCACCTGCGACTACATTTACATCTGCGGCGAGACATGCCAGCGGTGGAAACAAAGTATCGCCGAGGCCGCCGGCTGCCCGCCGGAAAATGTCTTTTTGCACTCGGTTCATCAGCATGACAGCATGCTGGTAGCCCCCGAGTTCAATCCCCCGGCCGGAACGGTCGACGACGATGGCAAGCCGGTTCCGATCGAAGGTTCCGACCCCCAGTACGTCGCTAAGTCGATCGCCGATATCACCGATCAGATCCGCGCGCTTGTCGCCGACGACGCCTGGGTCCCCATCGCCGAGCTGAAGACGGCCGAGACCCGCGTCGGCGGCCTGGCGTCGAACCGGCGGCTGATCGACGAAAACGGCAAGTGTATCGCGATGCGCTGGACGATGACGACCGACCCGGCGCTGCAGGCGTGGCCGACCGGCCTGATCGACCCGATGCTGCGAACCGTGGCGCTGATCAAAGAGGACGGCGGCATCTACGCCGCGCTTCACTTCTACGCCACCCATCCGCAGTCGGCCTACCGGCGAAGCATGGTCTCCGGCGATGTCCCGGGGTGGGCCGTTCGTTACGCCTGTGAGAAAACCCCCGATACCCTTCACTTCTACTTCAACGGCTGCGGCGGAAACATCACGATGGGAAAATACAACCCGTCGGCCGACGCGGCGGCGATTGTCGCGCTGGGAACGCGCCTGGGCGGCTATCTCCTTAAGAACCTCGATCGGCTGGAGGAGCGTGCCGGCGGGCCGATCCGTCTGTTCCGCGCCGAGATCACGGTTCCGTTCGACCCGGAAAGGGTCAATCCCCGTCACGCGACCTGGGGAATGCACGCGTATTTCGAGAAAACCATCGACCGCTGGAGGCACTCGTCGATCACCCGATTCAACGCCGGCGAGGTGAATATCCTCTCGTTCGACATGGGGGAGCTGTGTATCGAGTACCAACTCTACGCGCAGGCGCTCGTCCCCGAAAACTTCTTGGCGGTCGCCGCCTACAGCAACGGTCTGTATGAGTACATGCCGGTGGCCAAAGCGTTCGACGAGGGAGGATACGAACCGAGCCCCGATGCCTGCCTGGTCACCCCCGAAATCGAGCCGGTCTTAAAGGCGGGGATCCGCGAGGCGCTGCGCGAGCTGATCGACAACCCGGGGTGGGTCGGCGCGCCGCGGAAGTGATCACAACCGCTCCATCCCCAAGCAAAGAAAGAGTATCGATGAAGATCCGTTTCAGCGTTTCTTTCGGCGTTTTCGCGGCATTGGTCTGCGCCGCCTCTTTCGCCGCGGCGGCGGCCGCGGCCGAGGTGACGATCGATTCCCCGAAAAAACTCGTTCATGGCACGGTCACGATCGATGACACCCTGGCGCTCGACCTGAGTTATCAGGGGCAGACGGTTCTAACCGATTCCCCACTGGGACTGACGTTTGAAGACGGCCCTTACGGTCCGCTATCCGTCTTGAGGACCGAAACGCGCCAAATCAACAACACGTGGGAAAACCGGTTCGGGCGCAGCCGCGTCGTTCGGGACCGAGCGGCGGAGGTAACGATCTACTGCCAAGAGCGTTCGGCCCCGAACCGTAAGCTCGCCCTTGTCCTGCGCGCCTACGACGACGGGTTCGCCTTTCGCTATGTCGTCCCGGGCGAGGAAGAAGATCGCTATGTTCTGACCGACGAGAAGACCTGTTTTCGGTTCGCTTCGGATCTGACCTGCTGGGCCTCGAACAACGGGCATCTCGACTCCCCGCACGAGGCGCCGTTCGACAAGACCACCCTCTCGGCGCTGCGGCCGGAGGGTATCTACGCCCTGCCGCTGGTGGTGAGCGGCGATTTCGGCTTCGCGGCACTGGCCGAAGCCGAGGTCACCGACTGGCCGAAGGCGCATTTCCGCTCGGTCCCGAGTGAAAACGCCGTCTCGGCAGGGCTCACCCCCCGCAAAGACGGCCGCCGCCTGGCGGCCGGAAACCTGCCGCTTCAAACCCCGTGGCGGGTGGTTCTGCTGGGGAAAACGGCGATCGATCTGGTCAATAACTCCGGCGTGATCCTCAACCTCAATCCCCCCTGCGCCATCGCCGATACAAACTGGATTATGCCCGGCGTCACGAGCTGGGACTGGTGGGGGCACAGCAATCAAGACCTGACGACCGACACATTCAAAGAGAAGGTCGATCTGGCGGCGGCGATGGGCTGGCCGTACACGACGCTCGATGTCCCATGGTACGGAATCGAAGTCGATGTCCCCCGCGAAACGGTCCAGTTCGAAAACGAACCGATTCGAATTCCGAAAGACCGGCCGGTCGATATCCTCTGCGGCAGCGACAAGGTCGACTTCGACGAGGCGCTGCGGTACGCCAAAGAAAAGGGCGTCCGGGTCTTCGTCTGGGTCTATAGTTCCGATCTTAAGGTCCGCGGCGTCGAGGAGGCGTTTCGCTTTTATTCAAGCAAGGGGGTCGCCGGGCTGAAGATCGACTTCATCGAGCGCGAGGACCAGGAGATCGTCGAGTGGACCTGCCGGACGATTCAGCTGGCGGCCAAATATCACCTTTTGATCAACTTTCACGGCATCTTCCCGCCGAGCGGCATCTGCCGGACCTGGCCGAACTTCCTGACGCAGGAGGGGGTCATGGGGAACGAATACAATAAATGGAGCGCCGAGGTCACGCCGACCCACGCGCTGACGATCCCCTTCACCCGATACCTGCTCGGTCACGCTGATTTCACGCCGGGGGGCTTTGTCAACCGGCACTCGGACCAATTTCAGCCGCAGGGCGACCCGAACAACGACGCCCCTCAAATGGGGACCAGAGCGCTGGCCCTGGCGCAGTGCGTCGTGTACGATTCGCCGCTGATGACGATGTGCGACACGCCGGAGCATTACCTCAATCAACCGGGGGCGGAAATGCTCAAGAACCTTCCCGCCCGCTGGGACCAAAGCATCGCGCTGGCCGGTGATATCGGGGAATACATCGTCATGGCGCGGCGAAGCGGCGAAAGGTGGTACCTCTCGGCGATGAACGCCGGGGAGGAGAAAACCGTCGAGGTATCGCTCGATTTCCTCCCCGAGGGGACGGCATGGAACGC
>CADBTE010000410.1 GCA_902797455.1 uncultured Planctomycetota bacterium
CCGCCCTTGCCGCCGACACCGAAGTTAGCCACGGCGATACCTTCCAGCGCGCTGGCGCGGGCCGGACGAGCCGTGTTGCCGGCAGCCACGAGGAAACCGGCACCGGCGATAGTTGAGGTTTTCAGAAAGTCACGTCGGGTTGTCTTACGCATAGATTCTCCCTTATGAATGGTGGATTTTAACCGGCTGCCCCAATGGGAAATCGGCCATCAATACAAATTCGGTTGCTGTCAGTACAAATTCGGCTACTGCCTGTATAGACTCGAATACTGTCTATTTTAACTCGGTTACCGTCTATTCTAAAAAAAACAGTTTTGCTTTTCCAGAGAAAACCGAGAGAATTTTTGTTTTTTTCAAAATTTTCATACGTCCCTCTCGCTTCGCGCCGCCGCCTGAAGCGTCTCCTCGGTACTGAGCGGGTCGACCGCGCGGCAGCAGTCGGTGAGCATCGTCACCAAGGATGATATCTCCAGGTCCCACTGCGCCGGCGTGACACCGGCGGGGATCAGCGGATGGAACTCCTCCAGCAGCAGAAGCAGCCGCAGCAGATGACGGAAGATCATCCCCTCCTGTTTCTGGATATGGGAGGTAACGATGAACTTGTTGAAATCACCGTTAAAGCGCAAAAGAATCTCCCCCGCGGCCCAGACCGGGGTGATCTTCACCGCCACGCCGGGATACTCCCAGTCAAAGAGGCGAAGGAGCTTGTCGGCCAGCGGCAAAAGGTAGGTGGGCTCCTCAAACTGGCCGAAACGGCGGCGCATTTCGCGCTCTTCCTCCCGCTGCTCGGCGGTTTTGGGAACGAGCTCTTCGATCGAGGCCAGCCCCAGATCAAGCAGCTTCTGATCGAGGAAGCCGCGGGCCAGCGGACCGGGGGGAAGCTCGTTATGGTTCGGGACGCGCACATCGCGGGCGACGGTTCCCGGCATTTCCAGGAGAGACTCGAATATCTGGATCCGTTCGGCCCGATCGGCCATGCCGAGATGTTCGAGCAGAAACGCCCCATAGATCGGATTGACGGCGCGCAGTTTCGTCAGTACCGCCATCTTATCGGTCGGGTAGGCGCCGAGGGCCCGGTACGGTTCCCGCTGCTCGGCGCTTGGGGACGCGGACGGCTTTTGTTCTTTCGTGTCCCCGGGGCTGTTATCGCCCTTAGCGCCGGTGCCGCCGGAAAAGAGCGTCCCGGCGCTGTCAAAGTCGTCCCAGCTTTCGATCTTCACGGCGTCGAAAATACCGGCGTCAAACGGCTGGGAGGCCCGCCGCTGTTTTTCTTCCAGAAGCTCCTGTTCCTTGACCGCCTGCCGCGACGCTTCGGTCGGTTCGATTCCGTAGTCGACCGGATTGGGATCGAGCCGGATGAATCCCCCGCGCCAAAGGGTGATCAGCATCGGGTCGAGCGCTTTGGCCGCGGCGGCCAGCCGTTTGGCCCCCATCAGCCGGCGGCTGGCCAGACGGCGGATCGGCTCGACATCGGAATTCTTCTCGATCATATGGGCCAGCAGCCGCCAGGGGAGAGGGCCGTGACTGGCCAGCGACCCGGGGGACATCGTCTGGAGCTTTTGGAACTGCTGCTCGGTCCAGTACTGTTCCTCGCTGTTGCGCGTCGGCATCTTCTTTTTGAGCTTTTTCTTCATCTCGCGCAGCTTCGGGTCTTTGGTGTCGTCGGGAATCTGGTCGTACTTGGCGCGGAAGCGGGCGATCTTGACATCGTCGCTGTGGGCCAGGGCGAAGACGTACCCGCGCGTGTCGTACTGAGGCCGGCCGGCGCGGCCGAAGATCTGGTGCGCCGTCGACGACTCGACCAGCCGCTTATCCCCGGCGGGGCCTTTGAGGAGAGTCGGCAGCACGACCGAGCGCGCCGGAAGATTGATCCCCGCGGCGAGTGTTTCGGTGCAGACGGTGATCGAAAGGAGCTTCCGCTGGAAGAGGTCCTCGACGATCCGGCGGTACTTGGGGAGGATTCCCGCGTGATGGATCCCGACGCCGCGCAAAAGCAGCTGGCGAATCTTCGGCCCCGCCCCCTTGCTCCAGTCGTGTTGGTCGAGTTCGGCGGCGATCTGTTTTTGCCGTTCGGCCGAGATAATATCTTTCCCCTTGATGGTATCGGCGACGGTCCAGCACTGATCGCGGTTGAAACAAAACACCAGCGCGGGAACCAGGCGCTCCTCGTCACTTCCGGCGTGCATCCCCTCGAGGAACTCGGGGAGAAGTTCGTCTCCGATCCACTGATAGGTGAGCGGAACCTTTCGTTCGTCGCTGGTGACGAGCGTCAGTTTCCGCTCGGCGTTATTGCGCAGCCAGGCGATGAATTCATAGGCGTTCCCGACCGTGGCGGAGATCAGCAGGGTCCGGACATGTTTGGGGAGAAGCTCCAGGGTGAATTCCCAGACGATCCCCCGCTCGGGATCGGAGAACTGGTGAAACTCGTCCATCACCACCACGGCGACATCGTCGAACCGGAAGTGGGGTTCCTCGTACTTGGGGGTGATGATCCGCCACCCGGGGCCGGCGGCCGAATCTTGCGCCGCGGCGCCGGCGCCGCTGTCGGCGGGGGTCTTTTCTTTCCGGAACAGATCGGAGCTGAGCAGCCGGTTGAAGAGAATTTCGGCGACGACGACGAGTATCTTGGCGTCGGGGTTCTCACGGCGGTTTCCGGTGATCAGACCGACGTCCGACTCCGAGAAGCCCCAGAGCTTTACCTTTTCGCGCAGCTCGCGGAACTTTTGTTCCGTCAGCGCGATCAGCGGGGTGGTGTAATAGGCGCGCCGGCCCGTTTTGAGCGCCTCGTAGAGCCCCGCCTCGGCGACGACGGTTTTGCCCATTCCGGTCGGGGCGCAGACCAGGACCCCTTGATCGGAGTCGAACCAGGAGAGGATCGCCTCTTCCTGAAACGGATACGGCTCGAACGGGAGCGAATCGAGGTACTCAAGCGCGAGGGTCTCCCGATCGGGAACCGCGGCGGAAGGGTCGTTGTTGTGGGGGGGAACGGACATGGTACCTCGTGAACGATGAGAAAATTACCGCAGAAGGTCTTGGCGAAACGCCCCGCGCGCGTCGCACAGAAGGGAAGCGGCGGCGTAAAGGCCGGCCTCGTAACCGAGCCCTGTCTTGACGATCCTCAGCGTTTTATTGACACTGCCGAACAGCTGGCCGCTGAAGGTACGGGTCATCTCCGGTTCCAGGAGATCGAACGCTCCGGAGACCCCGCCTCCGACAACAATTCTTTCGGGGTTGACGATATTGGCCGCCATCGCCGCCGCTCGGCCGATGTAATGGCCCGAGGTATCGAACACCTCTTTGGCCAGAGCGTCCCCGGCGCGGGCCAGGTCGGCGATCTGTTTGGCGTCCAGCCGCGCGTCGTCACAGATGCCCTCTTTTTTTCTGTAATCGGCCACACGCCGGAGGGTGGCCGAATCGGCCTGTGCCAGACCCTCGGCGAAGCGCCGGGCGATCGCCGGGCCGGCGGCCTCGGCCTCGAGGCAGCCGCGGCCGCCGCAGCCGCA
>CADBTE010000411.1 GCA_902797455.1 uncultured Planctomycetota bacterium
ATTTCCGCCGCGCCGCTGGCCGAGACAAGAATGAAGGTCGTCTTCTCGACCTACCAGAGCATCGAGGTCATCGCCAAGGCGCAGGCCCAATACGGTCTGCCGCCGTTCGACCTGATCGTCTGCGACGAGGCGCACCGAACCACCGGGGTAACGCTCGCCGAACAGGACGAATCATCGTTCACCAAGGTCCACGACAACGGTATTATCAGGGGGAAAAAGCGGCTCTACCTCACCGCGACCCCCCGCTTCTACGGCGAAAGCGCCAAGGCGCGGGCCAAAGAGAAAAACGCCGTGCTCTGCTCGATGGACGACGTCTCCACCTACGGCCCGGAATTCCACCGCCTGGGGTTCGGCGACGCGGTTAAGAAGGGGATCCTGTCGGATTACAAAGTCATTGTCCTGACGATCAACGAAAAATACGCCAAGACGATCACCGATCAGACGTCGGTCCGAATCGACCCCGACGTCACCACCGACGATATCTCGAAACTGGTCGGCTGCTGGAACGGGCTGCGTAAGAAGACCCAGTACGTACTGCCCGACGGAAAGCTGTCGGAAGACTTTAAGTTCGACCCCGAGCCGATGAGGCGCGCGGTAATGTTCGCCAGTACGATTAAAGTCTCGAAACTCCTGGCCCGGACGTTTACCGACCTGACCCTGGCGGTGTCGGACTACGAAAAACAAAAGAACAAGCTCTATGTCGACGTCATCCACGTCGACGGGACGATGGGAGCCAATCAGCGCAAGTATTACCTCGACTGGCTCAAGGAAGACCCGGGCCCGGGGGCGTGCAAAATTCTGTCGAACGTCCGCTGCCTCGGCGAGGGGGTCGATGTTCCGTCGCTCGACTCGGTGATCTTCCTGTCGCCGCGCAAATCGCAGGTCGAGGTCGTCCAGGCGGTCGGGCGGGTCATGCGCACCGCCCCGGGAAAGAAATACGGCTACGTCATCCTTCCGGTGGTGATCCCGGCGGACAAAAAGCCGGAAGATGTCCTCGACGACGACAAGCGCTTTAAGGTCGTCTGGCAGGTCTTAAACGCCCTGCGCGCCCACGACGAGCGGTTCAACGTCTGGATCAATCAGCTGAACTTCAAAGACGCCGTCCCCCCCGCGACCAACCCGATTTTAGTCGGCGGCCCGACCGCCGGGGAGGCGGACAAAGAGCGCGACGGGGCCGAGACGGTCGAAACCGGGGACGCCGCCGGCGGGGATATCGACTACACCCCGCGGTTTGCCTTCGACCCGCAGTCGGGCAAAAAGATCCTCGCCCGCGTCGTCGAGAAGTGCGGCGACCGGGGGTATTTCGAGAACTGGGCGCGGGAAGTCGCCGAGATCGCCAAAAGCCGCATCGGGCAGATCAAAGAAAAGCTCGCCGACCCGGCGCCGGAGCAAAAAAAGGCGTTCGATCAGTTCGTCGCCCAGATGCGCGCCGATATCAACCCGTCGATCGACACCGACCAGGCGATCGAGATGCTCGTTCAGCACATGGTGATGGAGCCGGTCTTCAGCGCCCTGTTCCCGAACAACGAGTTCGTCCGGCAGAACGTCATGTCGCGGGCGCTGTCGAAGGTGATCGATTTATTCCAGCCGCAAGACACCGAACAGCAAAAGGCGCAGCTGGACAATTTCAAACTGCAGGTCGCCTTCCGGGTCGCGGGGGTCCAGTCGGCGGAGGGGCGGCAGAAGGCGGTGCACGACCTGTACGAGAATTTCTTTAAGGCCGCCGCCCGCGACGCCGCCGAGCGGCTGGGGATCGTCTATACCCCGATCGAGGTGGTCGATTACATCATCCGCTCGGCCGACGCGCTGCTGAAGAAACATTTCAGCCGCCGGCTCTCCAACAAGACGGTTCACGTCCTGGACCCCTTCACCGGAACGGGGACCTTCATCGTCCGGCTGCTTCAGTCCGGGCTGATCGACAAGCAAGACCTCCTGCGCAAATGCCGCGAGGAACTGCACGCCAACGAGATCATCCTTTTGGCGTACTACATCGCCGCGGTCAATATCGAGGAGACAATGCGCGGTTACCTTCCCGGACACGGATACGAACCGTTCCCCGGGCTGCTTTTGACCGACACGTTCCAGCTGGACGAAACGCCGCTGGCCCCCTCGGCGCTGACCGCCGATGACGACGACAAGCGCAACGACCAGCGGATCCGGCGGCAGCGGCGGCAGACGATTGAGGTGATTATCGGCAATCCGCCGTACTCGGTCGGGCAAAAAAGCGCGAATGATAATAATCAGAACTTGAAATACCCCAAACTCGACAAAAGGGTGGAGGAAACGTATGTCGCCGCGACCACGGCCGCGAACAAGAATAGTCTCTACGATTCCTACATCAAGGCGTTCCGATGGGCCTCGGACCGGATCAACGAGCGCGGGATCGTCGCCTTCGTCACCAACGGCGGCTGGCTAGACGGCAACGCGATGGACGGCTTCCGGCAGTGCCTGGAGGAGGAGTTCTCGGAAGTTTATGTCTTTGACTTAAGAGGAAATCAGCGAACATCCGGTGAACGTTCCCGTAAAGAGGGGGGCAAAATCTTCGGCTCCGGCTCCCGCGCCCCGATCACGATCACGCTGCTGGTCAAGAAGAACAAGAAGCCGGGGGAGAAGGCGAAGATCTTCTATCGCGACATCGG
>CADBTE010000412.1 GCA_902797455.1 uncultured Planctomycetota bacterium
AAGTACGCGGCGAAAAACGTGATCGACGGGGAAAAGCCCTCCGGCACCGAAGAGATCCCCTGCTGGTCGCCGAATATCCGCGCCGACGCTTTTTTGCAGATTGACTTCGGTCACGAGGTCGCGCTGGATACCCTCGCCGTCTGCCTGGCCGCCGACGGGGAGCATACGGCGTTTTTTGAGTCAGCGCTTTGCACTTTCTCCGACGGGACGGCCGAAAAGCTGACCTTCCGCCCAAGCGCCGAAGAGCAGCGGTTTTCCTTCGAGAAGCGAACGACGAGGTTTGTTCGGCTGAGCGACTTCACGCGCCCGGCCGCGCCGGATCGCTGCGGGATCGCCGAAGTTGAATGTTTCGGTGTTTCGGCCTCCGGGCAGGAGTGACCGTTTTTCTAAGTCTTACCCATGACAACAAAGGGGAATGAACGATGAAAAGCCGCCTTTGGATCACCGCGGCCGTCCTGGCCTTGGGGCTTTTGGCCCAAATCGCCGCCGCCGATGAGAACATGGCGCTGGGAAAAAAGTACACGCTCTCCCCGGTCCCCAACTGCGAGGACTGCCTCGACGATGAAGACACGATTCAGCTGACCGATGGGGAGACGACGCAAGAGTATTTCTGGGTTCAGAGAGGATGTGTCGGCTGGTACGGAAGACCTTGGGTCGATATAACGATCGATCTGGAGAAAGAGGAACCGATCTGTTCGGCCGCCTTCACGGCCGCCGCCGGCACGGCGGGGGTCGATTGGCCTTTGAGCGCGTCTTTTTTCGTCAGCTCCGACGGCGAGGGGTGGTATTTCATCGGCGACCTGATGATGCTCGATCTGGAGCAAAACGGCGCGCGGGACGCCTCGCAGTACAACAAGCGCAAGATTTCCGCCTCCGGTCTGGCATGCAGGGGACGCTTCGCGAAAATCATCCTTCATTCCAACGGATATATCTTTACCGATGAAATCGAAATCGGCCGGGGCGACGCCTCGCTGCTGCAGCGGCCCAATCCCGGCTTTCCGCGGCAAGACCCCCAAGCCGACGCGCAGCGTGACGATTATCTAAATTTCGTCCGGGCACGGTACATCATCGACGCGGGAAACGCCGCCGATAAGATTTCGGAAATGAGCCGAACGGTCGGCTCTCCCCAAAAGGAGGAACTTGCCGCGCTGGCCGAAGAGGTCCGCGCGGTTCGCGCCGACGAAAACTTCCTTTCGGGGCTTTCGATCGACACGTTCCGAACGGTTTTCCCCTTCGACGCGGTTCACGCGGGGATCTTCGCTTCAATGGCGAAGGCGCGGCGGCTCGCGGATCCGGGAATCGCGCCGCTGATCGTCGATCGAATTTTGCCTTATGACGCGCCCGACATCATAACCGGCGCCGAACCGATGCCGCAGCAGGAGCTGTTTATGGCTTCCGGTGAAATCAAGCCGCTCGTCTATCAGATCCTCAACACGACCACCGAACCGCTGAGCGTTTCCGTCCGGTTCGGCGGCAAAGCGGCGGGGCTGTTTCAAGAGGTGTTTTCGGTGTGCTGGACCGATACCACCCAGTTGGTTCCGCTGGCGACCGCCCTGGTTCCGATGCAAAGCGACGGCGGATCGTACGAAATGACCGTCTATCCGGGGATCCCCTCGCAAGTTTGGATCGATGTCAGCGCAAAAAAAGCCGAGGCGGGAGAGTATAATGGTTCGATCCATTTCGCCGCGGGGACGAACACCGTCGACAAGTCACTCCTCGTGCGGGTTTCGACGGTGAGGTTACCGGAGGAACAGACATTGGTTCTCGGCGGCTGGGACGATTCCGATTTCGGCGGTCACGGTCCGGTGACACCAAGTATCCGCGACAAATTCGTCTCGCTGATTAAGAAATACGGCGTGAACGGACCGTGGGCCACGCCGGGACTGGTTTTTCAAGGGATCGAAACCGATTCCTCCGATCCGGATCATCTCAAGGTGATCATCAATACCGAGGAAGCCGAAAATTGGCTGAAGCTTTGGCCGGACGCAAAAGAGTACTATATCTTTTTGGCGGCGAGGAACTCTTTCTGCGACTGGGCTTACGACACGCCGCAGTTCAGGCAGCTCGTCGCCGACTGGGCGAAAAAGTGGGGCCGGTGGTTCGAGTCGAAAGGGATTTCCCCCGACCGGGTCTCGCTGCTGGTTCACGACGAACCGGGGATCGACCCGAATCAGGACTGCCGCCCGATCATCGCGTGGAGCGAGGCGATTCACGCCGGGGAAGCGCTTTTCCGCATTTGGGAGGACCCGGTCTATATGCCTGTCGCCGCGACACCGAAAGAGTTACTGGAGGTTTGCGACACCATCTGTCCCAAACGGACGGACTGGCCTCTGGACCGTGCCGGTTTCGAACAGATATACCGGCCGCTGATCGCCGCGGGAAAGCGTCTGGACTTCTATTCCTGCTCCGGTCCGGTTTCGCTGCTCGACCCGTATGCCTACCACCGTCTTCAGGCGTGGCATCTGTTTCGTGAGGGAGGAAAGGGATCGTTCTTCTGGTCCTTCCACGACGGAACCGGGACGCCCTGGAACACGTATCGGGAGACGAGAAACGGTTACGCCCCTGTGTTCATCGAGCCGGATAATCCCGAGATGATTCCGGCCAAACAGATCGCGGCCATGCGCGAGAGCGTCTATGATTTTGAGATTCTGACGATGTTCAGGAATCGTCTGGAGGAAGCGAAAGCAAAGGGGAAAGATGTCGAGGCCGAGGAACAATGGCTGAGGGACAAAATCGATTCGGTCATCTGGGAAGAATCTCTCGGAAACTCCTTCCTGTGGCCGAAAGCCAAAGATCGAACCGGTGCCGACCGGGTTCGGGAAGAAATCCTTCGCCGGTTAGAAGTAATGCTGTAGGTAAAATATTGTTGGAAGCAACACTCTATCACAAGGAGAACGAACGATGAAAAACTGTTTGTGCCCCGCACTGGCCGTCCTGGCCCTGGGGCTTTTGGCACAGATTGCCGGCGCCGGCGAGAATATCGCGCTGGGGAAAAAATACACCCTCTCCCCGGCCCCCGATTACAGGTACTGCACCGACGCCGAGGACACGATCCAGCTGACCGACGGGGTCACGACAAATGACTATTTCTGGACCCAGAAGGGATGTGTCGGCTGGGACAAAGGCCCGTGGATCGACGTGACGATCGATCTGGAGAAAGAGGAACCGATCTGTTCGGCCGCCTTCACGACCGCCGCCGGCGCGGCGGGGGTCGCCTGGCCTTTGAGCGTCTCGTTTTATGTCAGCTGCGACGGTAAGCAGTGGTACGCCGTCGGCGATTTGATGATGCTCGATCTGGAGCAAAACGGCGCGCGGGACGCCACCAAATACAATAAGCGAAAGATTTCCGCCACCGGCCTGGCGTGCAAGGGGCGCTTCGCGAAGTTCCTCTTCCATTCCAACGGATTCGTCTTTGTGGATGAGATCGAAATCGGCCGGGGCGACGACTCGCTGCTGGATAAACCGAATCCCGGTCAGCCGTACGACAACCCCCAAACCTGGGTGGAACGGGAGGATTACCTCAATCTCGTCCGCTCCCGGTACATTACCGACGCGGGGAACGCCGCCGATTTGATTATGGAAAAAAGCCGGGCGGCCGAATCCCCCCAAAAGGAGGAACTC
>CADBTE010000413.1 GCA_902797455.1 uncultured Planctomycetota bacterium
ACTCCCTCAAGTCGTGGATATTTTCTCCCGGGCAAGACGCCGCGGAAGCGGTCGATCTGGCGGCGAAGGTCTTGGCCGAGGTGGAGAAAGCGGGAAAAGAACCGGTCGAACGGCGGGCCCGGCTGCGTCTTCTTTTGACTTGGGCTTTGGAATTCCTGCGGGACCAAGTCCGAAAATATCACCGGTGCGAAGGCGCCGATATCGGCGGCGCGGTGCGCCTGATCGAGAGCGCCTGCGACCGAACGCTGCAGGCACTGGAACAGATCGACCGCAACGCCCTTTTGCCGCAAATTATCGAATCGTGGGCCTTCGGCATCGACCGCATGATTCACAGATAACTTAAGAACGGGTACTTATTTTTTTGTCGCTAAAATCGCCCAGAAGGGGTGCTGACGGTCGCGGCGGGTCCGCGCGTCCTCGATCTGGACCCGGACATCCGGCAGAACGATTCCGTTGGTTGGGGTGATCCGTTTTCCGTTGAACATCACCTCGATCGGCTGGTTGAAATCGACATATTCCGGCGACAGCCCGATTCGGGCGGTGCTTGACTTCGATTTGACGCGGATCACATTTGTTTGAGTTTTGAAAAATTGTGTTTCGGCCGCGTAGAAGTTGTGTGAGATCGGCCCGACCCAATCGAAGGGGAGAACCATCATCTTGCTGGGGAAAACGAGCTGTTCGACGTTCCAGAAGGCGTTGTCCCACGGGCGCATCGACCAGACGGTTCGTTCCGTGTTCGGGGCGACATTTCGGCGGTGCAGCTGCATCCACTGAAAGATCCGGATGATCTCGTCCGAGAACGGTTCGTTCCCTCTCCCCTTGAAGAGAACAAACGTCATATCGAACGGGAAGGCGCGGGACATCCCCTCGTCGAGAAGTGTCTTGCAGCGGGCGAGTTTTCCGCCGTCCAACTCCCCGCCGACACCATAGATCGGGACGAATTCGGCGTTCTTTCGAAGGTAGTGGGGGTATTTGACCGCCTCGCCGCAGATCGGGATAATCCCCGCCCACAGGTCGGGATGGGCGATTCCCAAGTCCCAGGTACCTGTCCCTCCCGCGGAATGTCCGGACAGAAAAATACGGTCGGTATCGATCGAAAAGCGCTGAAGCGCGTCGCGCAGGGAGTAGAGGACCGCGGCGCTCTGCTTGGGGGAGTAGTCCCACACACGTTCATCGCCGCTGGCCCACTCGGGGGCCAGCACGATATAGCCGAAACGGCCCGCCTGCCCGAGTCGGGCGTGAGAATCGTCATTTTTGCGCATCCCGGCCCACCAGTCGAGCTGCTGGGCCGGTGTGGTGTTTTCACCGTGGAGCGTCACCACCAGGGGGTATTTTCTGTTCGGGTCGTATTCGGGGGGGAGCTGGACGAGATAGTGAATCGTCCGTCCGCTTTCGAAGGATCTGGTCTCCAGCGCGTATTCTCCCGGGGTCTGTTTGCTCCCCGCCTTCGTGGGGAGGGGCGGTTTCATCAGCCGGAGAATTCTGGCGACGCGCTCGGGGGTCGAGGCCTCCTCCGTCTGGAGCGACTCCCAAATCTCCTGACGTCCCGCGTCGGTCTGATCGAGCAGGTAGCGGCGAATCAGTTTGCGAACCCGATACATCGACACGGCGATTTCCAGGCGTGTGTCGGTTCCGATATTCCCGCCGATCCATCCCGAAAGGGCCAGCGCCAGACGCGACTCACTATTGAGGGAAGGGTCGTTTTTGGACAGATCGTATTCCGAAAAACGCTCCAGCGTATTCGGGTTGAGTTCTTTGGCGATCTCCTCGACGATCGGTCGGGCCTGTTCTTTGAGTTCCTCGTTCTCGAGCAGCTCGAGCAGTTCTTTCAGCTGCGAGACGACATCCGCGCAGCGCTGGTCCTCCGCCTGGCAGTCCTGAGCCATTCTTTTGATTGTCTGGGTCTTTTCGAAAGCGACCCCTTGTTCGTCGAAGGCGGTCAAAAGAGAGCGGACATTGCGGTGCTGACCGGCCAGGCGCCGCATTTCCAGTTCAGAGATAAGCCGATCGGCCGCCAGCTGACGAATCATCCTCAGGCCCACGGCCAGACGGTCGCTGTTCTGCTGGTCATCGCGAAAATCACTGATGATTTCTTCCATCTCCTCGGCCGCCTCGTCGAACAGTTCCGCCTGAACGTAGAACTGATAGATTCGCAGCCGGTCGTCGAGCGACTGGGGGTTGATTCCCCGTTTGATCAGGCGCGTTAGGGTCTCGCGCCGGAAGTTGTGGGGAGATATCCGCATATCGATCACCTCGGAGATTCCCTCGGCGTGGATTGCCCGCGGGGAGATCTCGGTGATCCCCTGGACGACGGGTATCCCCCCCATCTCGACGATTCGCCGGCCGAACTCGTCAAAATCGACCGCCGAGGCGCGGAAAGAGCCGATCGACGCCAGCGGCTGATGCGCGTGCCCGGTTGGCTGATGGAATTTGAACACCTCCAGCGAGGCGCCGATGTCGTCGGGCTGAATGTCGAGGACAAACGTCTTGCCGACGTAGGTTTGACGAAGAGTATCGTCGATCACTAAAATTCGTTCGTGGGGAACCTCGTCACGGCCGCGCTTGGCGTTCGGGTCGATCGCGACCGACTCGATTTGCGCCACCGCTCCGGAGATAACACGGCCGTCTTTTAAGGTCACCAGGGAAGAGGCGGACCAAACCCTGGGGAGAGCCAAAAGTCCCAAGGCGGCAAATAACAGCAGACCGGTAAACGCGTGTCTCGGCATATCCTACCCCATCGATGAACCGTTTTTCAGCGTGTCGTCACGCCAAAAACCGTGCGTGCTTTAAAATGGTGAAGTCGGGTTGATTGGCGGAACCGGTGAGGTTATAATAGGCCAATCCGAGCCGAAAGGCCATTTCTACGCCATTATATAGAGTAATAATCGTATTTTACAAGATGTCTTTCTCCGACTATATCCGCCGTTTCTTGGCCGGTTTTCTTTGCGCGGCAGTGATTTTGCCGATTCTGGCGGTTCTTCTTTCCGTTTTTGGCGCGGTGCTCGGTTCGCTGGGGGACCTTGGCGGGGAGCGTTTTCTGCGTATCGCCTCTTTGGTGGTGACGGCCCTGTGGGGGACCGACTTAGCCGCGATCGTTCTTTTGCTGGCAGTCGATCACCTCAGGAACCTCCAGCGGTAGGCGGAAGAGACCTTGAGGGCGGGGTTTCTCCCCGCTCCCCCCTCGCGGACCGAGGTGTTGGCAGGGAAACTGCCAGAATGACACGCCGACAAGGTTTTGTTTTCCCGCGAAAACAAATATTTGCCTTAAAACAAGTAAAAACCTTGCTGTTTTTACTTGTTTTGCTCTCTTTGGTCTGTTAGTTGCTTATGTCCTCAGGTACTTGAAGGCCGTGTCCCGCCTCCGGCGCGGGGCGCACATCCAAAACAACAGAACATATCGTTAGCCAGTCAACGATACAGCAGACCAACGAACAACCCAAAAGGAACGAGTGATGAGTAAAGCGAAATCGGATTGTTGCAAGTGTGGAATGAAGCTTCAGCCGCTGGGTGACCGCGTGGTGATTCGCCGTGATGAGTCCGAAGAGAAGACCTCCGGCGGTATCTATCTGCCGGATTCCGCCAAGGACAAGCCCGCCCGCGGAACGATCGTTTCGATCGGCGACGGCCGTCTTCTCGATGACGGTTCCCGCAGTACCTTCACCGTGAAAGAGGGGGACCGTGTTCTGTTCCTCTCCTACGCCGGCGAGGAATTCAAGTTCGGTGATGACCAGCTGCTTCTGATGCGCGAAAGCGACATCCTGGCGGTCATTAAGTAACTTGGGGGGGAGTGCGCCCATCGAAGGTCCCCCGCCGCTCTTAGCGGGAAGAAGGGGCTTCAAGGGCGGCGGAAACCAGAAGATCCACATAAAGAACGATAGCAGCAGGAGAATTAACTATGGCCAAAATGATGGCTTTTGATCAGGAAGCCCGTGACGCGCTGCGCCGGGGTGTTTCGAAACTTGCCAAAGCGGTGAAGGTGACCCTTGGTCCCAAGGGGCGCAACGTCATTATCCAGAAGAGCTTCGGGCTTCCTCTGGTTACCAAAGACGGCGTCACGGTCGCCAAAGAGGTTGACCTGGAAGACACGTACGAGAATATGGGTGCCCGTATGGTTCGCGAAGTCGCCTCGAAGACGAGCGACCTGGTGGGCGATGGCACGACGACCGCCACGATTCTGGCCGAGTCGATCTTCAACGAGGGGATGAAGGCGGTCGTCGCCGGTATCAACCCCCTCCAGATGAAGAGCGGTATGGATAAGGCCGTGGCCGATATCACCGCCGCCATCAAAAAGATGGCTGTCCCGGTCAAGGACAGCAAGACCGAGATCGCCCAGGTTGGCGCTATTTCGGCCAATAACGACCATGAGATCGGCAATCTGCTGGCCGACGCGATGGAGAAAGTCGGCAAAGACGGCGTCATCACCGTCGATGAGGGGAAGACTCTCAAGACCGAAGTGGAGTGGGTCGAGGGGATGCAGTTCGACCGCGGCTATCTGTCTCCGTACTTTGTGACCGATCCGCAGAAGATGGAGTGTGTTCTGGAGAACCCCTACATTCTTCTGTATGAAAAGAAGCTCTCGAACATCAAAGACCTGATTCCGATCCTCGAGGCTGTCGTCAACGCCGGCCGCCCGCTGCTGATCGTCGCCGAAGACGTTGACGGCGAGGCGCTGGCCACGCTGGTAATCAACCGTCTGCGCGGAACGATGAAGATCTGCGCCGTCAAGGCGCCCGGTTACGGCGACCGCCGCAAGGCGATGCTGGAGGATCTCGGTATCCTCTCCGGCGGTGAGGTTCTCTTCGAGTCCCTCGGCCGTCAGCTCGAGTCGCTGACCCTGGCCGATCTGGGGACCGCCAAATCGATCGTCGTGACCAAAGAGAACACCACGATCGTCGAAGGGGGCGGGAAGACCGCCGAGATCAAGGCCCGTATCGCTCAGCTGCGCCGCGAGATCGAGGCGACGACCAGCGACTATGACCGCGAGAAGATGGAAGAGCGTCTGGCGAAGCTCTCCGGCGGTGTCGCCAAGATCAGCGTCGGCGCCGCGACCGAGGCCGAAGTCAAAGAGAAGAAGGCCCGTGTTGAGGACGCCCTTCACGCCACCCGCGCCGCGGTGGAAGAGGGAATCCTCCCCGGCGGCGGCATCGCCCTTCTGCGCGCCTCCAACGCGCTCAACAGCGAGGGGTTGGACACCGACCAGAAGGTTGGCTACGACATCATTCGCCGCGCCTGCCGCGCCCCGCTGACCCAGATCGCCAACAACGCCGGCAAAGACGGCGGCATCGTCGCCGAGAAGGTCAGCGAAGGGAAGGGGAACTTCGGTTACAACGCCCTGACCGACACCTACGAAGACCTGGTCAAGGCCGGCGTGGTTGATCCGGCCAAAGTCACCCGCACCGCGATCCAGAACGCCGCCTCGGTCGCCTCGCTCCTGTTGACCAGTGACGCGATTGTCGCCGATATTCCGAAGGAAGAGAAGGCCGCGCCCGCCCCGATGCCGGAGTATTGATCCGACCAGATCGGCGAGTCTCGTTCGTCTGAGGTCCGAAAAAAGAGCGCCCCCGGGGGGCGCTCTTTTTGTTGAAACGCTTCCTCGCCGTTTTCTCATCGTTTCGCGGTCTTGTGGTGAAAGCCGCCTTGTACTTAACCGCCTTCTTCTGATATAATGACCGCTTAAATCTATCCGAGACTTCGTTTGGTTTACCAATCTAACGAGAGATAATACGATGAAAACAGTAAAAATTGCTGCCGCCTGCGTGGCGATGGTTCTGTGTGTATCGATGAACGCGTCGGCTCAGATGCAGTCCGCTCCGCCGAAAGTCGCCGTCGAAAAGGTGACGTCGCGCCGTCCTGAAATCAAGCGAAAATACAACGGTCTGTTCGACCCGATCCAAACCCTGACCGCCCTGGCCCGTGTTTCGGGAACCTTGGAGAAAATTAACTTCAAAGAGGGGGATCTGGTCCACAAGGGGGATGTCCTCTTCGAGATCGAGAATGTCCGTTACAAGGCGAATGTTCAGGCCGCGCAATCCTCGATTGAGATGATTCAGGCGAAAGTTCGTTACGCGAGCAATACCTACGAACGAAACAAGAAGCTTCTGGCCACCAAGTCGGTTTCTGAAGACGATGTCGACAACTCCCTCAGTACTCTGGAGGGGCTTCAGGCCGAGCTTCTCGGCGCCGAAGCGAAACTGATTCTCGCGCAGGACGATCTGGCTTACACGCGTATCGAGTCGATGCTCACCGGCCGTGTGGGGCGTGTCAATTACACCGAGGGAAACTACATCACCCAGCAGAGCGGCCCGCTGTGCAAAGTCGTTCAGATCGACCCGATCTACGTCCGTTTCTCGATGAGTGAACATGATTTCGCGGCCTATTACGGCAACTTGGAGGAGCTGAAAAAGCGGGCGCATATTTCCCTTCAGCTGGCCAACGGCGATTTCTATGACGGGAAGGGTGAAATCTCCTTTATCGACAACGAGATTAAGACCAAAACCGACTCGATCTACGTTTGGGCGACCTACTCCAACCCAGACGGTGTCCTCAATCCGGGCGGTCTTTGTACCGTTCATATCTCCAGCATCGAGGGGGAGGAATACCCTTCGGTGAAGGTTTCGGCGGTGATGTTCGACGCCGACGGCCATTTTGTCTATGTCATTGAGGACGGCCAGTTCGATACCGTCAACGAGCGCGGCGAGGTCGAGGGAAAGCACCCCGGGAAAACGGCTGTTCGCCGGTCGGTGTCCATCGGCCCCGGCGACGGCGTCTATCAGTCGATCCGTTCCGGCTTGAATGTGGGTGACGTCGTGGTCGTCGGCGGAAGCAATAAGATCATTCCCGGCGGCGAGATCATCCCTGTGGAGAAGAGCCCTAGTGCCGGGGAACCGGCCGCGGCACCCCCGGCGGCCGATCAGCCCCCGGCAGTCGTCCCCGACAATGACCAGGCCCCCGCGGTGAACCAGGCCCCGGCCGATGTTCAGACTCCCGAGGCGGGCGGCGCAGCGGCGGCTCTTCCGGCGCCCGCGCCCGCTTTAACGCCGATGCCCCAAGCGCAGGAGGGGACGTTGATTCCGGAATCTCCCGACAACAACAAGTAGCAAGGGGGGAGTCTCCGCGCTTTCCAATCGTGTCGGGGCGTTCTTTCACGCCGGGGTGACTCAAAGGGGCTTTTCTTCCGGGAACGAGGTTTCTCTTCCATTCCCCCTTTGGCCGAAAAACGAAATTAACCAAAGAGCTGGAGAAAGATAATCCATGATTTCGCAGCTGTTTATCAACCGTCCCAAGCTGGCGATCGTTATTTCGCTCGTTCTTATGCTTGCCGGAGCGATCGCGATTCCG
>CADBTE010000414.1 GCA_902797455.1 uncultured Planctomycetota bacterium
GATGATCTCGGCCGATTTTACCCGTGACGGGTGCCTGAGCGAAAGGTGGGTATTGAACAGAACAAAATCGTCAAACTCGGCGATGAGGAGCGTCCGCTTTTCCTCTTTTCCCGGCAGAGGGACGAACTCGACCCTTTGAGGGGCCTGTTTCGACAGGAGGGCGACGCCGTACTCCCCTCCATCGATACAGATCGCCGCCGAGAAGGTTCCGACACGATCGGTCTTTTCGGCCAATACGGCGGTCTGATCGACCTTGCCGCTGCGGTTCATTTCGCGGTCAACCTCTTGCAGAGCGCAAAGATCGGCGTCGAGCGAGCGGATCACTTCGGCGGTTCGCTCCGGGTCGACATTTTTACAGTCATTGATTCCGCTGCAATGGAGAATGTTGTAACTGACGACGCGCAGAACAGAAGGCGCCTCTTGCGCGGGAACACACAAGGAAAAAAGAAACAGCAGTGAGCTAAGCAGGGCCGATAGAGTCGGGGCTTTCATCTTGGTTTGTCTCCTGTTGAGGAAAGGGGGGAGCGCCGGCGGCGGACGGATCGGCTTTGGGGGCGCCGAAGGACGGTGAATCCCCTTGGGTCCAGCTTTGAAGAACCTCGGTGATCTGCTGATCAAGCCGGTCGATCTGTTCGAGGAGACTCTTGTGGGATCGCTCGATTCGATCAAAGAGCTTCTTTGTCTGGGTGGGCACTTCGACGTTCCTTACTGGTGATTATAGACGATCTTCCGAGAAAAGGGAGCTTCCGCTAAAACGCAAGCTCCCCCGCGCGCCGGAACGCGCCATACTTTCTGAATCGACTTTGAATCGGCTCACAGCCAGCATTTCGCTCGACTGTCAAAGAACCGGCATAACCGGAATATCTCCATACCCGATCACGCTTTTAGGAGTGTTCGCGTGATCAAGAGCCCGGAAGGGACAACACAAGCGCGCGGCGATTTTAACGAAAAGTCACGCAAGATTTAGGTTTTGCGCCTTTCCCCCCTTCTCAGAAGCGGCCGTTAAGGTAGAATCAGGTTTCGCACTAAGGTGCGCCATTGTAAAGTTATCGCTGCCTGCCCCGCTTCCCCTCCGGCGGCTCTTCGCTTTTGGGGGGAACCAAAAGGTAAAAATCCCGCGGGAAAAGCCGGTGTCGTTTTTCGCCGGCAGGCAAACGACAGAATAAAACGCACTGTTTTCGAGCTCCAAGGAGAAAAGAAAAAGCTATGTCGAGACCCCCGGCGTTTAAAAAGAACCGTGTCATGAAAAAGCGCGCGAAGAGCAAGGTCAACGTCAAGAAGAAGGATATGCTCTTTGTCCAGCGTGAAGACGGTGAAGGGCACATCTATCACGAGCGCCCCCGCCCGATGTTCGTCGACTACAAAGACGTCGAGCTGCTCAAGAAGCTGACCAGCCGCCAGGGCAAGATCATCAGCCGCCGCAAGACCGGCTGCACCGCGGTGACTCAGCATGCCGTTGCCGACGCTATCAAGCGCGCTCGCTTCATGGCCCTTATGTCCTACGTCGGCGACTGATAGACCGGCGTCGGGCCAGTTTTAGCGCCGTCGACATCCATTAACCCGCGTGCCGCTGCTTGAGTGGCGGTTCGCGGGTTGATTGTCCTTAAAGGTTTTGCGTTCTCACCGGAAGACCATAGCCTCAAAAGCCGAGATCGGTTCGTGTATCTCTGGTATTGGGGTTTTCTTTCCGCAGACGGACGCAGAACCTTTGTTGTTTTACCGGGTCCGCGTTTTTTTTGATCTTTCGCGCGGGCCCGGCGGTTTCGGCAAATGTGACGAACAAGGAGCCGTGTCATGGTGAATCGGGCGATCGAAAAGGCGGATATTCTCATCGAGGCGATGAAGTGGATCCGTGAGCACCGGGGAAAGGTGACCGTCATCAAACTCGGCGGGAGCCTTCTCGATGATGAGGCCTCGGTGGAACATCTCCTCTTGGATACCGTCTTTATGGAGACCGTCGGTATGCGTCCGGTGATCGTCCACGGCGGCGGCAACGCGATCAGCCGCGCGATGAAAGACGAGGGAATCGAGCCGCGGTTTGTTCAGGGGCGCCGCTATACCGACGACGTCTCGCTGTCGATCGTTCGCCGCGTTCTGGCCGGCGATATCTCCCGCGCCCTGGCCGATCGGATCAACGCCTACAGCGGATGCGCCGAACCCCTTTCCGACGTTTTCGGCACAAACGTGCTCTTCGGCGAAAAGATGGCGTTAAGCGGCCCCGATGGGGAACAGATCGACCTGGGGAGCGTCGGCACGGTGACCCGTGTCGATGTCGACAAAATCCTCTCCCTCAGCGAGAGGGGAATCATCCCGATTATCCCTTCCTACACGCTGGTCGACGATGGTTCCGGCCGCGGTCTGAATGTCAACGCCGATACGGCGGCCACCGAGGTGGCCAAAGAACTCAAGGCCGACAAGCTCGTGTTTGTCAGCGAGGTCAACGGCGTTCGCACCGACCCGAACGACCCGAACTCGATGATCGATTCGCTCACCGCCCAAAAGGCGCGCGAGCTTCTGGCCTCCGGCGCGATTGTCGGCGGCATGATTCCCAAGATCCAGGCCTGTCTCGATACGATCGAGTGGGGGGTCCACAAGATCCACATCATCAACGGCCGGCTGCGTCATTCCCTTTTGCTGGAGATCTTTACCAGCCAGGGGGTCGGAACCGAAATCACCGAGCGTTAGGAACGTCCTCTTTTCGTTCCTTCGGAAGCATTATTCGTGGAGTATTACGCTGTGGCTTCATCTGAAGAAATCATTTCGCTGTTTGATCAGTACGTCATCCCCAACTACACCCGCTATCCGGTGGCGCTGGTTCGCGGTGAGGGGCCGTTCGTCTGGGACGCCGAGGGAAAGCGCTACGTCGACTTTTTTCCCGGGTGGGGATGCAATATGTTCGGCCATTGCCCCAAACCGGTGGTCGACGCGGTTCGCGAGCAGGTCGGCCGTCTGATTCATATCCCGAACACCTGGTATACCGAAGAGCAGGGGACTTGGGCAAGGCTTCTGTCCGAGCGCAGTTTCGGGGGGCAGGCGTTCTTCTGCAATTCCGGGACCGAGGCGAACGAAGCGGCGATCAAACTGGTTCGTCTTCACTCTCCCAAGGGGCGCTATAAGATCATCACCTTCCTCGGCGCGTTCCACGGCCGGACGATGGGATCGATCTCGGCGACCGGCCAGCCGAAGTACCATCACGGTCTTGAGCCGCTGCTGCCCGGGTTCACCTATGTGCCGCACGGCGATCTGGAGGCGGTTAAAAACGCGATTGACGATGAGACCGCGGCCATCATGATCGAGCCGATCCAGGGTGAAGGGGGAGTCCGCATTCCGACCAGAGAGTTCCTCCAGGGACTGCGTGATCTGTGTGATGACAACGGTCTGCTTCTGGTCTTCGACGAGGTTCAGACCGGCTGCGGCCGAACGGGCGAATGGTTCGCCTATCAGTACTTCGGTGTCGAGCCCGATATCATGACCCTCGCCAAGACGATTTGCTCGGGTGTGGCCGCCGGCGCGATGCTGGCCCGCAAAGAGATTGCCCCCAGTCTGCGTCCCGGCATGCACGCCGCCACCTTTGGGGGGAACCCCCTGGCCGCCGCCGCGGGGATCGCGACGATCCGGATGGTCGAAAACGAACATCTTCTCGACAAGGCCAAAGCGATAGGGGCCCGCTTCAAAGAACGTCTCACCGAAATGGCCGGGACGCTCGATATCATTCAAGACGTCCGTGTCGCCGGGGCGATGATCGGGGTTCAGCTGCGTGTTCCCGGAGCGTTTATGGTTGAAAACTGCATGAAGCGGGGTCTGCTGATTAACTGCACCCAGGGGAATGTGATTCGTCTGCTCCCCGCGGTGACGACGCCGCTGGAATTGGTCGATGAGGCGTTGGATATCATCGAGGAAGAATTGAGAAAAGCTTAAAAGAGGCCACCTATGAAATCGGTCCGTCACTTTCTTGATCTGCGCGATTGCACCGTTGCCGAGGTTCAGCGAATCTTGGCGATCGCCGACGAACTGAAGGTCGGGTACTTCCGCGGCCAGCGCCCCGTTCTGCTGGAGCGGAAGGTGCTCGGGATGATTTTCGAGAAGATGTCCCTGCGTACCCGCGTCAGCTTTGAGGCGGGGATGGCCCACTTGGGGGGAAGCTCGATTATGCTTGAGGAGCAGCATATCGGCTTCGGAAAACGCGAACCGGTTAACGATATCGGCCATGTTCTCAGCTCGATGGTCGACGCGATCGTCTTTCGCGCCAAAAGCCATCAGTCGGTGGTCGAACTGGCCAAGTACTGCACCTGTCCGGTCATCAACGCCCTGACCGACCGTTCCCACCCCTGCCAGGCTCTGGCCGACATGATGACCGTCCGTGAAGAATTCGGTCATTTCGACGGTGTTAAAATCGTCTGGGTCGGCGACTCGAACAATGTCGCCGCCTCGCTGATTGAAGCGGCCGCCAAGCTCGGCGGCGAGGTCGTTGTCTCCTCTCCGAGGGGATATCGCTTCAGCGACGCCGATCTGGAGCTGTTCACCTCCGGCGAAACCCATCCCGACTTTGTCCTTCGTCAAGAGTCCGACCCGGCCAAAGCCGTCGCCGGTGCCCAGGTCGTCTGCACCGATGTCTGGGTGAGCATGGGGCAAGAGAAAGAAGAAGCCGAGCGCCGCAAAGCGTTCGCCGATTACCAGGTCAACGAGGCCCTGATGAGCGGTGCGGCTTCAGACGCGATCTTTATGCACTGTCTTCCGGCCCGCCGCGGATTGGAAGTGACCAGCGGGGTGATCGACGGGGCCGGCAGCCGGATTGTTCAAGAGGCGTCGAACCGGATGCACGCTCAAAAGGGTTTGCTCGTATGGCTCCTGAACGAAGCGCAGCCGAGTGAATGATTCGGGACAGGCAAGAGGGAAAGGACCGCCATGATAGAACTTGGTGTCAATATTGATCATATCGCGACTGTCCGTCAGGCCCGCCGCACGGTCGAGCCCGATCCGGTGACCGGGGCGGCCTTGGCCGAACTGGGGGGGGCCGACGGGATCACCGTCCATCTGCGGGAAGACCGCCGCCATATCTGTGACCGCGACGTTCGGATTTTGCGCCAAACGATTCGTTCCCGCATGAACCTCGAGATGGCGGTGGCCGACGAGATTGTCGCCATCGCGGCGGAAATCGTCCCCGATCAGGCGACATTGGTCCCCGAGAAACGCCAGGAAGTGACCACCGAGGGGGGGCTCGACGCGGTCGGCTCTTACGATCGC
>CADBTE010000415.1 GCA_902797455.1 uncultured Planctomycetota bacterium
CCGAAACCGCAGAGCCAACCGTACTGCCCCGCGAACCCAATGAAGACCACCGCCGAGAAATAGCTCGTTCCATAGGAGATGGCAAGCACCCAGGGGCCGAGAGTCCGGCCGCCAAGGAAGAAATCACTGGTGTTTTGCGTACGCCTCATCCCCCAACTGGCGATGACCAGCAGGGCTAGGAAGAAGACCGCTGTCAGGACGAAAGGCAGATCGAGAGTCATAGTACGGTTCCTAATGGACTGTGCGCCTGAGATCAGGCACGGTTATCATTTTGGCTGCTGCAACTGCTGCGACAGCCGTTGTGTCTCAAGCCGCTTTTGGACATTGACCTCCACTTGCCCAAACGCCGCCTCATGGCGCTGGATGGACAACGAAAGGGCATGCAAAAGCCGTTTGGCGGTGAAAAAATTCATCACGACCCGATTCCTCAGATGAATCGGATCGGCGGGAGTTTCGGAGACCTGCGTATTGAGCGCGAAGTCGATAATCATCTCTTCGGGGGTGGCGGTCACTCGGCAGAAGTTCGCGTACGTCACTTCAGCGTCAAAATCGTTGACAACGTTTTGGACCGGCAGATCTTGTTCTTCTTTTTTCCTCGTCGACATCACGGTACAACTCCTCCTTCAAACGCGGACAAGCCCCGCCGTAAGCTCCCTAGAGAGACATCATCGGGCTCGTCCGAAATTTATCCGGCTTATTTTAACCATCTTTCGCCAATCTGTCCACTGGCATTTTCCGCGTCTGGGGGCAAGAAAAACCGATCTTGCTTCCCGGGGCGATAAACGATACTCTCCCCGAACCGATCGGACGCGCTTGAGGCCGATTTACCGTTGTGGCGTGTTTTTGAGATAACCGAGGTGATTTTACATAATGTCCTGGTCTGCGATCTGTGAACCGACCGTGCTGATTTCGGCGGGAATCGCCCTGTTGATTGGTTTCTCGTGGCTGAGAATACGCCGCGGCGCGGTCTGTAAAAAGACGCGTGTCGGGGAACCGTATGCCGGGGAGGATCCTCTCGCGCGGGAATACAACCCTGATCCCTATTCGGCCCGCCTGCCGGCGACAACCGCGGACATCGGCGAGATGACCGATCGACTGGAAGAGGAAAAGCGCGAGATCAACCGCCTTTTGGACGAGGCCAGACAGACGGCCTCCCGTTTGGAAGAGATGCTCCGCGCTTTCGAGCAGACCTTCTTCGCGGAGCAGTCGCCGCACGGCTCGGTCTCGACCCTCTTCGACGGCCTAAGCGACTCGATGCTCGGGCAGTGCCGGGCCATCACCGAACGAACCGGCCAGATTCGCCGCAAAGCGCAGTCGCTTCAATCGTCGGCCAAGGCGCATGGCGCCCCGAGTGCCCGTCCGTAAAGCCACAGATCCGTCCCTTTTCCCTTCGTTTTAGGAGCGCCGACAACGATGGAGCCCGAACCGAACCTCGATCCGGAGACCGATCTGTCTTCCGAGGCGTTTTCGGTCACGCTCGATCAGTTCAGCGGCCCGCTCGATCTTCTCCTGTACCTCGTCCGACGGCAGGAACTCGACATTATGGATATCCCCGTGTCGAAGATCACGGACCAGTACCTGCGCTACATCGATGTGCTCACCGTTTTGGATATCGACGCTGTCGGCGACTTTATCGTCCTGGCCAGTAAATTGATCGAGATCAAATCGTTCGAGGCGCTCCCGAGCGAGCAGGAAATCGAGGAGGAGATCGAGGACCCGCGCAAAGAGCTGGTCACCCGTCTTTTGGCGTACAAGAAGTTCTGCGAGGAGGCCGGCCAGCTCGAAAAGCGCGGCCGGCTGTGGCAGCGGCGCTATCCCCGTCTGGCGGTCGATCTGAAGCCGAAAGAGCGCAACGCCGCGGAGGAGCCGATTCAAGAGATCGTCGTCTGGGACTTGGTCAGCGCCTTCGGCCGGATTCTGCGCGAAAGGGCGCCGGCGGCCAAGCACAAGGTGGTCTACGACGATACCCCGATCTCGGTCCATATGCAGCGGATCTACAACCGCCTGAAGCGGGAGCAGACCGTCTGGTTTTCGTCGTTCTTCCAGGACGCGCACCGAAGGACAACACTCATCGGAATCTTTATGGCGATCTTGGAACTGGTCCGCCACGAGTATGCCTACGTTTGGCAAGAAGTACCGTTCGGTGATATCGAGGTCCGATTCCGCGCCAGCAGCCGCGCGTTCGATTTTTCGTCGGTCGACGATCAGCCGGCCCCGCGCCTGTCGGATGAGGAATCACAGGCAAGCGACGCCGCGTAAGCTTTTTTCCGTGTCGGCAAACGCCTACAGTTCCCCGCGCTCGAGATAGCGGGGACGGCGCAGGAGGATCCATAGGAAAAACGGCCCGCCGAGCAGCGAGGTGATCACCCCCACCGGCAGAACGTCTCCGGCAAAAAGGCAGCGGGACAGGGTATGGCAGCCGGTCAAAAACAGTCCGCCGGTGAGAAAGACGGCCGGAACAAGAATGCGGTGCCGCGTTCCGAACA
>CADBTE010000416.1 GCA_902797455.1 uncultured Planctomycetota bacterium
CTTGCGGGTGACCTTGTCGAGCTTCATGCGCTTATGCTCTTTGTCTTTGTCGTCGGTGTAGTAGTGCTGGTTGTCCCCTTCGCGGAAGCAGCGCAGCTTGCGCTGTTTCATCTGGTCGGTGAACTCGATGACGCGGCTCTTTCCCTCGACGTTTTCGTAGCGGGGGATATCCATCTTCTCACCGGTGATGATCACCTGGAACCCATCGAATTCGGCGTTGCCGAAGAAGCGGGCCATCGACCGATCCCAGCCGTCGCCGGGGAGGGCGTTTTGATAGCCGATGACGCGGAACTTCATATCTCCCAGGGCGATCACCTGGAAGCCGCGGTGGTTTTCCTCATCGATGTATTCACCCTGGATCTTATAATCTTCCCCCAGACCCGCGGCATTGACCTGCGAGATACTGGTGTACTCGGCCTCGGCGCTGAACGCCGCCGGCGCGAACGTTAAGCACAGAACGGTCAGCGCGGCTATGAAATACTTTTTCATCGTGTTTTGTCCTTTGGGATAAAAAAACTTCGGGAATCCCACAAGTGGGTTGTTCAGGGAAAGGCCGGCCGTCGAAAAGACAGCCGGCCGCGTTCGCTTAAGAGGGAATGCCGGCCGCGGTGGCTTAGCGTTCCATCAGGTCGATCATTTCCTTGGTAAACGGAAGCACGTCGAAGTCGTAGAACCACATATCGACGTCGGCGCCGCCGTGCAGCTGCAGACCGAGCTTACCGGTCTTCTCCCCGTCGGGGTCGAGCATATCGGTGATGGCGTAACCGTTGAGGTAGGTGGTGATGTGGGAACCGACAGCGACGGTGCAGATGGTGTTCCAGTCGTTATCGTTGCGCAGTTCCTCGGCGAAGGCCAGACGCGCGGCGGTCTTTTCGGCGTCCTCGCGGTCGAGCCAGCCGCGCCCCGGCGGGTCATTGGGAGTGCCGGCGGTGTGCCAGATGCTCGCTTCGGCTTCGTTGCCGGCGATCTCGTTCTGGTAGCCGCGCAGCAGCCAGGGGGTGTCGACTTCTTCGGCACGGAAGTAAAGGGCGCTGTTGCCGCCGTTGATGATGTAGGTGACCTTCGCGGCGAAGTTGTCGTAGTTGAGGTCCGAGACGATCAGGCCGTCGCGCTGCTCATCCTTGGTGTGGTGGCCCCAAAGAACCTCTTTGCCGTCTTTTTCGGTGAAGGACCAGCAGTTCTCGACGAACTTATAGGCCCCGTCGAGCTCCCACTGGTTGTTCTTCTTCACAAAGAAGTGCTGCCACTGGCTCGTGCCGAGATCTTTGATCCGGATATTGCGCCAGGCGATTTCGCCCTGCTGGCCGGCGTGAACCTGAAGACCGAAGATGCCGGACAGGTCGTAGTAGTCGTGCAGCTTGGAAACCGGATGACCGTTGAGCCAAGTGCGGATCGAGGTACCGACGCACTGGATTTCCATCTCGTTCCACTCACCCGGCTTGTAGGAAGCGTTCGCTTCCTCGCGCCACGTCGGGTCAACGTCGTTCATCCAGGTGCGGCCGTGCTGGAAACCGCGGCGCGCCTCGTCGTAAATACGGGCGGTGTCCGAAGGTTCATTGACCGGGTCGATCTCGCATTGATAGCCGAAGACACGCTCGATGTCACCCTGCGGACGGGTGTGAGAGCGGAATTGGATCCCCGAGTTGCCCGGGACGATGACTTTGAACTCGCACTTGAAGATGAAGTCGCCGTACTCTTTCTCGGTGCAGAGGAAGGTGTTTTCCGGCGTACCGGGGGTACAGGTCCCGACGATCGCGCCGTCTTCGACCTTGTAGGTCGCTTGGCCGCCTTTGACGACCCAGCCGGTCAGGTCTTTTCCGTTGAAAAGGGAGACGAACCCATCCTCGGCGCTGGCGGCGCCGCCGAGCATTAATCCCGCCGCCATAAGCGACAGGAGGCACATGACAAACGTCTTTTTCATTTATGGACTCCTTGGTGAATTGGGAAACACGTATGCAAGTTAACAGCTATTGTATCAGATCCAAAATAGAAAAGAAATAAGGGGTTCCCCTTTTTTGGGCAACCCCCGTATTTATCCCAATGAAGGAGGTTTGCCCCCATCGGGGAATCCCTTGATGACCGAAAAAAAGGGGGCCTCTTCTCCAAGAGGGCCCCCAAAAGGAACGCAGACCGGACAGTTTAGCCCGACTGGCGGGGTTTAGTCCGCCAAGCCGATCGTCTGAAGGAAAGTGCTGTTGTCGGCGACATCGAACATCGGTTTGGTGTCGCTGGCGATCCCCGCGTGGCTGCTTCCGCCGAGGAAGAGGACCCAGGCCAGATTGACGCTCCAAGCGTTGTCCGCGAGCCGTTTCTTTTCGTCACTGTTCTGGAAGACGTAGGTGAAACTGCTGCGCAGAGAGGAATGATTGGTGACCGGAACGTCGAAGCGTGTCCCGATGAGCCCCTCGCTGTCTTTGGTCGCGCCGCCGAAGATCATCGCCTCGCTTCCGACCGAGAAGGTGTGGCGAATGAAACCGGTGTAGTACGAATTCGATTTTCGCTCCCATCGCTCGTCCGCGAGACCGTCACGAGGATCGAGCGTCTCGTTCCTCCCCGCGAAAGCCCCGCGGAAACCGATGTCCGTGGCGGGGGCGATCCCGCAGGACAGCTCGGCTCGTATCTGGCTCAAGCTGTAGTTTTTCCCCCACGCCTTATCCCGCAGGTTGTCGTAGACCGCCCCAAAGTTTAGGAAGCCCCCGGCTCTGCGGAAGTAGAGACCTCCGGTGAAGAAGGTCTGATCACGGCTCTTCTCGATGATATCAGCGCCCGTGGCGCCGCTGAAGGAAGGGTACTTTTGCTTATCCAGCCCGACAAAGCGCGCTCCGGCCTGAATCCCGACCCCGCAGAAGCAGGACAGGGGAGTGGACCAGTTCAGCGCCAAGTCGTAGCCGAAATTGTTATTGTTGTTGTCGTAGTCGATCGGATCTTTCATTCCGAGGACACCCACCTCGAACTCGGTGCCGCGAAGCAGGGAGATCAGGCCGGGACAGCAGCCCCAGTAACCCCAGCAGCAGCCCGTGTAACCATAGCCGCAGCCAGTATCATACCCGCAGCCGGTATCACAGCCGCAGCCGTCATCATAGCACCCCGCGCCGCCGTCACAGCCGTCGACACAGCCGGCTCCCGAACCGCAGCCATCTTCGATGTATTCGGCTGCGCCGCCGTAGAAACCGCCGCAGGCATCGCCATAGAAACCTCCGCATGCCTCACCGTAGGCACATCCGTACGGCCCGCCGCAGCCGAATCCCTCATAGCCGGTCAGGACATTGCCGTATCCATCCTCACCGAAGGCGCAGTTTGGAGGCGCGGTCCGGGTCATCGTCGGGTTGGTCGGGAAACAGAGGGGATGGAAGTCGCGGCTGCCGCGGTTGTACGGGGTTCCGACGATCGAGCCGTCTTCCATGCGGCGGGTTCCCTCCAGCCCGATGTAGCCGATATTGCCGAAACGGTCGATCCGGGTCGTCGAGAGCTTCAGACCGCTCCCCTTTTGCTTTTTGCCGGTCATCATCTTGGCGTTTTTGCTCGCCTCCTTATCGGCGGCCTTGGCGGCGGTGGCGCCGGGGCTGTCCAAACTCGGAAGCTGCTTCTTCGGCGGCTGCTGCGCCGGAGCCAGTTCGATCGGAGGAGTCGCCGGAGGAGTCAGCTTTTCGGTCTGTCCCGGAGGAAGCGGCTGCGCCTCTTCGCTCATGAGACGATCGAGCGCCTGTTCGGCGCCGGGAATCGCCGGCTCGTCGATATTCGGATTGAAAATGGTCGAGTTATCGGCCGGAAGCGTTCCGGGGCTTTGAGGCAGCTCAAAGTTGTCCAGGGCAGCGGCGCCGCCGGGTACGGCCGGTAACTCTTCAAGGGCGCTCTCCCCCAGGGCGTCCCCGATCGGTACCGCCGGGACAATGGCGTTGGGAGACAGAACCTCGGCCTCCTGCGTGCCGGTCGACTGATGGGCGACAAGCCGAATCAGTGAACTGTCCAGGCGCGAGGTCGATTCCGTATGCCGCGCAGACTTGGAACCGGCCGCGACCCAACCGGACGAGTCCAGATCGGCGGACCAGACGGCCGGAGCCGCCATTGTCAAAATTGCCGCGAGCAAAAATGGTGTCAGTGTCTTGCGCATGATTTGTCTTTCCTATTCCCTAAAGGAAGAACCCCCCAAAAGCCGCGCCGTCGGGTCGGCGTTTTGCGGGAAGATATTTATCACTATTACCTAAATCGGCCCCAAACCGATGAAACTAAACGTAAAAATCGGAATAAGCGTTAAAAAAGGGAAATTCGTTGTTATCAGAAAAGCCCGCTTAATTTGCCTATTGTTAAATGCGGGCTTAAACGTGGAAGAGGTAGGTCAGGCCGCGCCCGACGAACAGGGCGGCGATGATGAAGAGAAAACCGCTGAGCATTCGGGTGATCGTGGTGAGCAGCCGTGTCGAAAGGGAGATTCGCTGGAGAAATCCGCCGAATATCGCGATCCCGGTGTTGATCGCGATCATCGCGCCGAAGAAGAATAAAAGGTAGCCGATTACCGCGGTGATGCCCGATTGCCAGTAGCTCAGGATCATGCCCGAATGGACGGTGAAGGCGTAGATATAAAGGTTGGGGTTGAGAAAATTCATCGCCACCGCCATCGGGAAGGTCTTCGGGCGTTCGTCGGCTTCGGCCAGATGGGTATCGCGCTTCAGGCCTTGGATGCCGAGGCGGATCAAGATCGCGGCGCCGGCAAAGGAGATAAACGCCATCGCCCAGTCGGGAAGGGAGGAGACGACGAACAGCGCCAGGAGGATGACCGCCGGATCGGTCAGCAGGGGGATGAAGCCGAAACGGGCGCCATATCGCCATCCGCCGCGAATCGATTCCCCCAAGACCACCGCCATAAGCGGGCCGGGCTGTATCGCCCCGGAAAGACCGAGGACAAATCCCATCCCGCAGGCCACGAGAAACATGATCATGATCGAAAACCGCTTCTAAGCCGGCAATCCCCTTTCGGACATCCCGGTGGTTATTAGGCCCCTTTCTTATAGAGACGGCGCTGCAGGAGGTGGTTATATTCGGTCCAGTCGGAACCGCGATTGAGGTCCTCGTGGATAATCCGATGGAACTCGGAGACTTTAGAATCGAGCGAATCGATAAAGTGCAGCGCGATCGCCTCGACGGTCATCGGGACGCAGGGGCTCCCCTTCTCGCGTTCACCGTGGTGTGAGATGATCATATGTTTGAGGGCCAGGGCAGTCTCTTCGGGGAACTCCTCGCCGCAGAGCCGCTCGGCCTCGGAGATTTTCCGCTCGAGCAGACCGATGCCCAAAACCAAATGGCTGAGGAGCTGACCGGGGTCGGTGTAGGTGTGAACACCGCCGCACGTCGTCAGTTCTTCGATCTTCCCGATGTCATGGAGGAATGCCCCCATTAAGAGCATCTCGGCGTCGAGTTTGTTGGGATGGATACTGCCCACGGCCCGGGCGGTTTCCATCGTCGTCACGGTATGCTCCAGAAGCCCCCCCTCGTAGTTGTGGTGAACCTTGACGCCGGCGGGTGCCTGACAGAATTTCGTCATGAATTTCTCATCCGCCAGGAAGCAGTCGGCCAGGTTGATCAGATCGGGGTTAGTCAGGGTACCAAGAAGCTTGTTGAGCCGGCCGGTCAGTTCCGGAACGTTGATTTGCGACTCGCGCAGATAGATCGACAGGTCGAGTCGAGCGGTGTCGGCCTTGTCGATCTCGGTGACAATCATTTGCAGCGCGTTGTTAAAGATCTGGACGGTGCCGTCGACGCAGACAAAGTCTCCGACGCTGAACTGCCCGGCCAGGTCTTCGGTGGCGTTCCACCTTCTCGCCGTTATCCCGCCGGTCTTGTCCGACAGGGTCAACTGAAGGTAAAGCCCCCCGTTTTTATTGGTCCGTACGGCGTATTCGGTCAGTTGATAGATCTCCCCTTTGACATGATCCCTTTCTTGGAGCTGATTGACAAAATGATGTCCCATCGACTTCCCCCGTGAAAAAAATATCGGTAACGAAACGGGCACACATGGGTTTTATAACATCTGCGAAACAACCGATCCGCACCGCTTATTCTACCGGCCGGGGGGCGGTTCGACAAGTCGCTCGAGGCGGGGCGGTACGACCGTACCGAGCCGTTTTTTCGGGATCAGAGTTTCCCCTCGAGGAATTTTGCCAGAAAGACGGGGTCTTCCCTTTCCAGAATCTGATTGATTTTCGCCTGGGGAACCTTCATGTTCTTCAGGGCCGCCTCGACCCGTTTCCACAGTCTCGGTTTTTTCTTCTCGTCGGCCAGGTAGAGCTCTGTCACCAGTTCGGAGAGCTTTTGGAGCATGATGCTGTCTTGGTTCTGGTAGTAGCGCTTGATGACATTATTTTGATATTCGGTTCGTTCCATCGGAAGTCTCTTCTTTCTGGGAATGTCTGTGAATCCGGCCCTAAGGGAGCGCTTATCGGCTCTGTTGTCTATTTTACACCAATAATGGGTGCCCGGCCGTGAAAAACCCAAAAGAAGACCCCGGCTTTCCGCCGGGGTTTCCCGCGTTTCTTCACACGCGGCGCGGGGTTTTGGAGCTTC
>CADBTE010000417.1 GCA_902797455.1 uncultured Planctomycetota bacterium
ACGCTGCAGCAGCGCGGCGTCGTGGTTTCGCTCTTCCTCGATCCGGTCGCCGAGCAGATCGCCGCGGCCAAAAAGATGGGGGCCGAGGCGGTTGAGCTTCATACCGGTTCTTACGCCAACGCGCCGGCCGGCGCGGCGCGCGATGCCGAATTGGCTAAGCTGGCCGAGGCCGGACGCCAAATTGTCGATCTTGGGATGCGTCTTCACGCCGGCCATGGGCTGACCTATTTCAACGTTCTTCCCGTGGCCCGCCTTCCCCGGATGCGGGAGCTGAACATCGGCCACAGCATCATCGCCCGCGCGCTCTTCACGGGCTTGAGCGCCGCGGTGGCCGAAATGAAGTCGCTTTTGCGCGACGCGGCCGCCGGACTATAATAAAAGCGCCGGGCTGTAAGAAAAGCGTTGTCAACACGGCAAAACCGCACCAAACGCCTTTGGGAGTAACAAGTATGAAGACCCGCAGTGAAGATTTCGCCGGACTGTCGGTGGCGATGATCACCCCGTTCAAAGAGGGTAAGGTCGATTTCGACCGCCTGGCCGAGCAGGTTCAGTTCCAGATCGACGCCGGGACGACGGTTCTGGTTCCCACCGGAACGACCGGCGAGTCGCCGACCCTCTCGCACGAGGAGCAGCATCAGGTGATCGCCGAGGTGGTTCGCGCCGCGGGGGGAAAGATCAAGGTGATGGCGGGGACCGGTTCGAACTCCACCAGCGAGGCGATCAGTTTGACCCAGTTCGCCGAAAAAGCCGGAGCCGACGCCGCGCTGGTGGTTGGCCCCTACTACAACAAACCGACGGCTGAGGGATTCTACCGGCATTTCAAAGCGGTGGCCGAGTCGGTTTCGATCCCGATCTGCATCTATAACATCCCCGGCCGCACCGGGAAGATCATCGATGTCGATACGATCCTCCGCCTGGCCGAGATTCCCAATATCACGATGGTCAAAGAGGCGACCGGTTCGATGGATCAGGCCTCGAAAATCATCGGCGCCTCGGATCTGACGGTTCTCTCGGGGGATGATTCCCTGACGCTGCCGTTTATGTCGATCGGCGCCCGAGGCGTCGTCTCGGTGATCGGCAACTTCATCCCGCGCGAGACGATCGCCCTGTGCCGCGCCATGCTCGCCGGAAAGCTCGACGAGGCGCGCGAACTGCATTACCGGCTCTTCCCGCTGTGTAAGGATATGCTCTCACTGGCGACCAACCCGATCCCGGTCAAGGCGGCGATGAAAATGCTCGGCCGTGATACCGGCGAGATGCGTCTGCCAATGACTGAATTGGACGAGTCGCTCGCTGCGGCGCTGCGCCGGTCGCTGAGCGATTTCGGCCTTCTGTAATCCGCCTC
The DNA here is from genome assembly GCA_902797455.1 of uncultured Planctomycetota bacterium. Classification (GTDB taxonomy): domain Bacteria; phylum Planctomycetota; class Planctomycetia; order Pirellulales; family Thermoguttaceae; genus RUG695. Next base: position 1,346 of record CADBTE010000417.1, read on the forward strand.
GGCGCAGCCGTTCGATTCCGCCGCTGTTTCGCGCGCGCAGCGGCGGAATCGGGCGCGCAGAGGAGGCGAATCTTTGTGTTGGCGGTAAAGGACTAAAGATCAACCCTTCGGCCCCCGTTTTCCGCATCCTTTCGGAGGGGCCGTTTCTTCGGTTCCTAGTTGAGATAAAGTGTAAAAGGATGAAAAATCCCCCCAAAAAAACACGTCTTGGGCCCTGTAAAAATAGACGTTTTGAACAAAAAGAGAAATTCAGGGGGGAGACTAAAAATATCGATGTTGACACAGGACTTATAATCCCTATAATTGGGGTTGTTGGAAAAAATAGCGTGTTTAAGGAAAATATCTCCTTTTAAAGGGATTCGCTATGTTTTTGCCTTTGGCATTGACCCGATAAAAGAAAAAGGATAGGTTTCTTTACGGTGACTTAAACGGTGGGGAACTTTGGGGGTTTTCCTCAGAGGAATCCGCCGCGGCGGTCGGTGAAGAACTGCAGGCCCCCGGACGTCTCCACGGCAAGTGGAACCGAAGGGAAAGTAAACGTGCTCGTGGTTTAGGAAGTCGCGAGAATCTAGAAAAGGAACGGTCTAAACGATGGCGATAAAGACTGTGTTCACCACCGGTGAAGCGGCGAAGATTTGCAAGGTCAGTCAACAGACAATCATTCGCTGCTTCGACTCCGGTCAGCTGAAAGGATTCAGGGTACCAGGGAGCCGCTTTCGGAGAATCCCCCGTGATCAGCTCTTTGCCTTTATGAAAGACAACGGCATCCCGACCGACGCTTTGGAAAGCGGCAAGAGAAAGGTCTTGGTTGTCGACGATGATCGTGAGCTCGTCGAGCTGATCGTCGACGTCCTGGAGCGTGACGGTCGTTTCGAGACCCGGTCGGTCAACAACGGTTTCGATGCCGGTATGATGGTCAAAGAGTATCGTCCCGATCTGATCGTTCTGGACGTGATGCTCCAAGATATCAACGGCAAAGATGTCTGTGTTCGCGTCCGCAGCGACGGCTCTCTGGAAGACGTCAAAATCATCTGTATCTCCGGTATGGTCGAGGAAGACAAGATCGCCGAGCTGAAGGCCGCCGGCGCCAATGATTTCCTTGCCAAGCCGTTCGATACCGACAAGCTCATTGAACGGATGTGCCGCCTCCTGGATATCGAGTCGTTCGTCTGATCCTTGAGCCGGCCGGCGTATTTTAGGTTTTTAGACGCGGTCAGGAAGCGAGCGGGCTTTCTGACCGCGTTTTATCTTTTATCCCCGCAAGCGGCGCGAAGGGCCCGAAGTCAGCAGAAAGAGTCTCCGATGAATTTAGAGGATCAAGACCATCGGCCCGTGGAGAACGCCGCCGCGATCGATGGCGGCGCCGGTCGTGTCGAGACGCTGCCCAATTCCGTCCTGCTCGACGCCCTCGCTGAATTCGCGGCCGGTCTGGGGCATGAAATCAATAACCCGCTGGCGATCATCAGCGGCCACGCGCAGATTCTTCTTCAAGAGGCCGAAGGGGCGGATGAGCGCCGCCATTTAGCGGTGATTCTCGCCCAGGTGAAGCGCTCCTACGAGATGATCGCCGATGTGCGTCTGTTCTCCCGTCCCCCGCAGCCGCAGATCACCGTCTTCCGCGCGCGGCAGTGGCTTGCCTCGTCGCTCGATGTTTGGGAAGAAGATCACGTTTCCCCCGCCGTGTCGTTGGTTCGCCTCCCGTTCGATGGGGAGGAGGAATCTTTCGCCAGCGATCCCGCGATGTTAGGGACGATTCTCGGCGCGCTGCTGAAAAACGCCAGCGAGGCACTGGTTTCTCAAAGGGGGGTTATTCAGGTGTCCGGCCGATGCCGCGAGGGGTACCTCCTTTTCTCGGTGGAGGATGACGGGCCGGGGATCGCCGAAGAGACTCGTCCCCATATTTTTTCCCCCTATTTCTCGGGACGGCCGGCGGGGCGCGGCCTTGGGTTCGGGCTTCCTAAAGCGTATGCCTTAACGCGCGCTCTTGGCGGAACGATCACGCTTGAGGATACCCCGGGCTGCCGCGTTGTGGTCCGGGTGCCTAACGCGGCGAGCAAGGAAGGGATCGTCTGAGAGTCGATCAAAGCCAAAGGAAAGACAAGAAAAAAATAAGCCCCCGCAGCTGGGGGCTTATTCGTTGTATCAAAAGCCAGGGTGATCAACGCGAGGCGCCGGTCACCAGATAAGCTTGCCGGCGATTGGCTACTTGGCGGCCTTCTTGCATCCGCACTTTTTGCAAGCGCACTTCTTGGCCGGGGCGGCCTTCTTGGCCGGGGCGGCTTTCTTGACCGGAGCGGCCTTCTTGGCCGGGGCGGCCTTCTTAGCCGGGGCGGCCTTCTTGACCGGGGCGGCCTTCTTAGCCGGAGCGGCCTTCTTGGCCGGGGCGGCCTTCTTAGCCGGAGCGGCCTTCTTGGCCGGAGCGGCCTTCTTAGCCGGGGCGGCCTTCTTAGCCGGAGCAGCCTTCTTGGCCGGAGCGGCCTTCTTAGCCGGAGCAGCCTTCTTCACAGCTTTTGTAACCATCAGAATTCTCCATTGTTGCTACTGATGAAAAACGATCATCTCGGCACCCAACCCAATTTGGGTGCCCTCGTTGTATGACACATCGTCATGCTGTGCCCGATGGCCTCACGAGCAAGGCCTTGGACAGGTGTTGAACCGCCGATCATCAAACCGAGAAAAACGGTATTGCTGTTGAACCGAAAGATTCGCGGCCCGATGATCAACAAGCAACATTAGTGATTTTACTCTATCTCAAGAGAAATAAACAGACCAATGAGAGAATTTTCCTTGGATTTTTTTAGTGATACACCATAACAGAAACTGTTGGCGACATAGTTCTGTTCATGGAACCAATGGTCCTTCTTGTTTGTATCGAAAGTGTCTTGTTTTACGGGGCGAAACCGATGTCTGACTTTTTAGCTTAGGAAGCGGGATCGGGTCAGCGCCGGATGAAAATTATCTTCTGGCAACCTTTCCCCCCTCCGTTCGGAGAATAATTCTTTTCAGCTCGAGGGCCCCGAGTATCATCATTACCTTCGACGCGCTCATCTCGGATTGACTGATAATATCGTCGATCAGCACGGGGGTCGTCGTGATGAGAGAGAGAATACTTTTTTGAGCATCGTCGAGTGCTATCTCGGCAGCGCGCGGGGGGAGCGGCTCTGTTGTCTCGGCCGCCGAGACGTTCGGCGCGCCGGATATGGAATCGCAAGGGAGGGGCCCGAGCTCATCGAGGATGTCGCCCGGTGTCTCCACCAGTTTGGCGCCGTCCTTGATGAGCAGATGACAGCCGCGGGAGGACTCGGAATCGATCGGGCCGGGAACCGCGAAGACCTCGCGATTTTGTTCCATTGCCAAA
>CADBTE010000418.1 GCA_902797455.1 uncultured Planctomycetota bacterium
GAAGAACCTAAGATGAGGATCGTTTCTCTCGACTCGATCGTGGCCGCCGACGAAGGGGGGAAGGAAATCACCCTCGGCGACACGATCGCCGACGAGAACAGCCGCTTGCCGGAAGACGTTGTGATCGAACGGGAAGGGCGTCAAAAGGCCAAGCGGTTCCGAACGGCCGCCCGCGATCTTCTTCCGCAGGCGCGCGGCAAGACCTTGGACGACTACGCCGACTGCGGCTGCTCGGTCGCCGAGACGGCCCGCCGTCAAAAGCGCCCGTACAACCCGGTCAGCTATGAGCTTGGCCAAATCCGCAAAACGCTGCGGCGGGAGCTGGGCGGTTTCAACCCGGCGGCGTAACAAACAGTTCAACCGCCCAAGTGCCTCCTTTCCCCCAAGAGGGAAGGGGGGCTTGGGAGGATAGCTTAACTTTAACGAAAGGAAAACGATATCTTGTGGAACCTATGATCCAAAAGGTGAGCCCAAAATAGAGCGTCAATCCGCCGCGCGGGGAAGAACGGCGATTTTCAAGGTACCTTTCGGTCCTTAAAAATCGCCGTTTTCTTTCGGGGCCGGCCGGTGCGGCCGCCGAAGCGCCTTACGGATCGTAGTTCATCCAGAGCACCTCTCGCCGCGTTGAGGAGCAGTTTCTCTCGCGGAGAGGCTTCTCTATATCGATATACTTTCTCCATTTCGGGGCGGGGAACTGCTCGCTGTACAGCGGGCTGTCATAACCGGAGATCGCGACTTTCCCCTTGACCAGGTTCAGCAGGTCGGCCAGCTCCCGATGGTCGTCGGTGGTCATCTCGTGCGCGTAATCATCGTTCGATTGGCGTATTTCGGGGGTATAGGGGGGATCGCAGTAGAAGAGCGTCTCGGGGGAATCGTACTTGAGAATGCAGTCGATCGCGGGCCGGTTTTCGATCTGGACCGTGAGGAGCCGCTGGGCGGTGTACCACAGCGATTCGTTTTTGATCAGCTTCTTCGCCACCGAGGCGCAGACCGAGCGGATACTGTGATTTAAACTGGGGGTCCAGGCTCCCGGGGTGGCGACCGTTCCCCTCCCCGAGTACGACTGCTGGCACACGACACAAAACCGCCGGGCCCGTTCCAGGGGGCTGAGCTCTTGTTCCTCACAAAGCGCCAGCGTGAACTCTTCCCTGGAGAAAGGCGTCAGCTCCAGCGCCCAAATGAGCTCTTCGGGCTGATCCCTCAAAACCCGAAAGAAGTTGACCAGATCGCCGTTGATATCGTTGATGGTCTCCAGCGGCGAGGGATCTCGATTGAGCAGAACCACCGCCGATCCGGCGAATGGCTCGACGAAATGGCGGCATTTGGGAAGCAGCGGCAGCAGCCAGTGAAGGTGCCGTGATTTTCCCCCGCACCAGGGAAGGGGGGAAGAGGTTATCTTGCGGCGAAGAACCTTCATCCGGGAAACCGGCCTAAAGGGTGTGTCGGCGTCAAGGTAGATGGGTGACGTTGTTCCTCGGTGAGTGTAACCCTTTTTTCGGGCGCTCGGGCCCGGTAATGGGAGCAGAGCGTCGGGATCGGGTGGGATCGATTTTTTGTTGCGGATGAGGATACGGGCGAACAGCGACCTGAGTTTCCCGTCGATATTCAGCACGGCTCCGGCGTTTAACTGACGGTGGTTGGGGAACCGTGAGTCGTAGGTTTTCGTGACCATCTGCTGGGCGCTCCACCACGCCGCGACCCCAACCAGCTCGAACCGGTCAGGTTGATACCAATCCAAAAAGGTGATCGGCACCCCCATCACCCCGCTGTAATCGACCGGGATATCGCCCACACCCGGCACTTCAATGGCGTCGAAGTTGTCATACCGCGGGTATACCTCCGGATTATAGCGCCGAAACAGCGGCAATTCCTTCGGCTTGTGATGATGCTCAAGATTGGTGAACCATCGGGCTCTTCCGAATCTAATGAAGCGTTTTCCATCCTTGTCGACGGTGATATAAGCCGACGAGGTGTAGGTGTCGGGTACCGTGAATCTCATCCTCTTGGTATTGGTTCCCAGTCGGATTTTCCCCTCTTTGAAAAGCGGGAACACGCTTTTATTGGCCAAGGCATTGATATTCCCGATGATCAAAAACCGTTTTTTGAGCTCTATCAGCTGGGCGAGATACGGGCTGAACAAAGAAAAAGGGGGATTGGTGCAGACGATATCGGCGATCGCCAGCTGCGCGGCGCA
>CADBTE010000419.1 GCA_902797455.1 uncultured Planctomycetota bacterium
AGCGACTGCAGCCCCGGCGCCCAGATCACGGCGTTGTCGGCCGAGATATCGATGACGTCCGACAGTGTCTCCCCATCGCGCGATATTCCCTCGATCATCATGGTGCAGCCGCCGTTGATGACCAGCCGCGTTTTACTGCTGTCGGCCGGATCGGGGACGGTCCGAATCGTCATATCCCGGTCATACCGGGAAAGAATTCGGATCCGCCGCATCCCGAATCGTCCCCCCGCTTGGCGTTCGGCGTCGGTCAGGCGAACGGCCAGACGAGAGGTGACCGGGATGTTTTGGACATTTGTTTCGGGGACGGCCTGGTTCCTGAGGGCCTGAGCGCGTCGGTAGATGGTATCGGGGTTGAGCTGACCGGACCCCGGCTCGGCGATATGCAGGTCGATTGTCTGTGATGTCCTGAAGGTTCCGTACCAGCCCTGGTCGGTTGTCTTGGCCGCCATAAAGGGGGTCGTGATGGCGATTTGCAGCGGTTCCCAGGAGTTTTCGCGCTCGAAGTAGATCGACGCCTCTTTCTCGATCCCTTCGTTTCTCATCCACAAAACCGCGTGGGGACCGCTGATTTTGTCTTTCCCCTGTGTCAGGCGGCAGTCGCCCGAGAGGATGTAAATCTGATTTTCGGCGTCGCCCGGTCCCTTCCATCCGAATTGGGCGGTGATACAGATCGGCTCGGCCGAGGCCGGCTGTTTGGGGACGATGAACCGCTGATTCCCTTCGTCGTTGAACTGGTAACGGTCCAGTTCATCGCCGCTGCGGCCCTCCGGCGGCTCGCTCCCCAAGGCCGAGGTTCGAAACGCGCCGAGTCCCGGCGTGTCGGGGGTATCGATCCGTTCCACGGAGGAAAAGCCGGGAAGATTCCCCTCTCCGGTTCCGGTGAGCTCGAAGTCGAAGCCATTTTGCCGGGAGGCCAGAAGCGTGGGGTCGTCATCCGGACTGTTCCATCCCGCCTCGTCGGCATTCGCGAAGCCGGAAGTACCGACGGCGGCGAAATTCGCCCCGTAAAGAGGCTCTGTCGCGGACTGCGCCCAAATGTCGGAGGCCAAAGGGGCCAAAGCCATACAAAACAGCGCCGTGACAAGCTCGGTGAAAAACCGTTTAGACAGACAATTCCCCCCGGCGTCGCTGCGAACGCGGCGTTTTTGATGGAAATGCCGAGACGGGGGATTCTCCAAGGGAAGATCCTGAAAAACGGTCTGTCCGCGAGGGAGACCTCCGCAGCCGCTCCCTTCGCGCGTGAAAACATATTTTTATACAGAGGCGTGCGATAATAAGGAAATAACGCCGCGCAATCAAGAGCATTTGTCGGGTTTTCGCCCCGTGAATTTGGTTTTGACCGGGGGGAAAACCACGCCGCTCAGCGGGTCGGTTTTCCGAGGGAGTCAACCGTTCCGCGCAGAATCTCGGCCAGGTCGGCCGCCGTCTTAAACCCGGTGATCTGTTCTATCACGACATGATTGGGAGCCGCGAGGAGTACGGCGGGGGTCCCCGGGAGACGCTCCAGCGACAGACCGAACAGGGCGAGCCGTTCATCGGCGTCGGGGGATGAAACCGGGATCTGAACACAAGTAAACAGCCCGCAAAGCTGGACGATGTCCCTGTCGCGAAAGGTTTCCTCCCGCATTCGTTCGCAAAACGGACAGCCGGGGTCAGTGATAAAAACGAGCAAAGGGCGCCTATTCCCCGCGGTATTCAAAAGGGGGGAGGGCTCGGTTTCAAAGTGGACCGATCCGGTCACAGCGGGTTCTCCGGCGGACGGACGTTCTCTTTTTCGATCGTCGCGCCAAATGAAGAACGAAGCGAGGAGCACGGCGGTCACCGTGAGGAGAACTATTTTCCTCACCGTTCTTCTTTGCCTGCCGGCCGCGGGGATGTTTGTGCGTTTCATAATCGGGTGGAATAGCGTTATTTTCCCCCCCTGTCCAGAGCAATCGTCTTGCCATGCCGAGATCGCGTCAGATCGAGCAATAACCTCTCTGGACAGGTTTGGGGAAATTCGTTACGCTCCGGCCAGGACAAGGGTGTCCATTGAGTTTGTTTACCGGGAGGGAGAAAAATGACCAGGAGGGTTCGATGATCAGAAATATCCGAGGCATTTCAGCCGCAGAGGTTCTGATTCCCGGTTTCGCCATCGCCTCGCTCTTGGTGATGTTCTTCAACCTCCCCGGGCCGGTGATGGATTGGCTCCTGTCGTTTAATATCGCCCTGTCCGTTCTGATCTTCCTGACGACGTTTTTTATCCGGCGCCCGCTCGATTTCAGCGTCTTCCCGACCCTCTTGCTGGCCACGACCCTCTTTCGTCTGGCTTTGAACATTGGAACGACCCGACTGATCCTCACCCGTGCCGACACCTCCGGAACACTGGCGGCGGGGAAGGTGGTGCGCGCGTTTTCCGAGTTCGTCTCGGCCGATTCCCTGGTGGTCGGTTTCGTGATTTTCGCCATTTTCATCGTCATTCAGTTTGTGGTCATCACCAAAGGGGCGACCCGTATCAGCGAGGTGGCCGCACGGTTCACGCTCGACGCTCTTCCCGGGCGGCAGATGGCGATCGACGCCGACCTGAACGCCGGATTGATCGATTCCGACACCGCCCGCCAAAAGCGGGAAGAATTGACCGATCTGTCCGACTTTTTCGGCGCGATGGACGGCGCGGGCAAATTCGTTCGCGGAGACGCCATCGCCGGTTTGATCATCATCGCGGTCAACGTGGTGGGGGGTGTCCTTATCGGGACCCTTCAGCATGGTCAGCCGCTGGTTCAGACCCTGGCCACCTACACGACCCTGACGGTGGGGGACGGCCTGGTCTCGCAGGTTCCCGCCCTCTTGATCTCGATGGCGACGGGGGTCCTGGTTTCCCGCAGCAGCCGCGAGGGGAGTCTCTCCAAAGGGATGCTCAGCCAGCTTCTGTGTTCCCCGATGGCTTTTGCCTTGGGAGGGGTATTTCTCCTGACCTTGGTCTTCACGGGCCTTCCCGTTCTTCCGCTTTTGACATTGGCCGCCGGCTGCTTCACCCTGGCCTATTTCCAGTCGCTTCGCCGACGCGAGCGACAGCGCGAGCAGGAGGCCCGCGCCGCCGAAGAGCAAGAGCGCCGCGGCGCAGGCGTCGAGCAGAGCGAAGATCATCTCCGGGTGGATCCGCTGGAACTTCTTTTGGGGGTGGGCTTGATTCCCTTGGTTCAACCGGATCGGGAAGGGGCGATTACCCCGCAGCGATTCACGCGAATCCGCAATGACCTTGCCGACGAATGGGGGATTCTTCTGCCGAGTGTTCGGATCCGTGATCGGCTCGATCTGGACGAGAACCGCTTCCGCGTTTTGATCGATGGCCAATGTGTCGCGGAAGGAACCGTTTGGCCTTCGATGTACCTGGCGATCGACCGGGGACACACCGAGGCGCGCTTGGCCGGTATCCGAACGACCGATCCGCTCGGCAGCGGCGCGGCGGCCTACTGGATTGAGGAAAAAGAACGGGACAACGCGGAAATCTTCGGCTTCGAGATTCTCTCCCCCGCCGACGCGCTTTTGCGCATGTTTCAGGGAATCGCGGTCGCTCACGCCGACGAGCTGCTCACGCGTGATATGCTCGCGCGGCTGATCGACGGCCTGAAGAAAAGTGCCCCGGCGGTGGTCGATGACCTTGGTTCCGATACCCTCCAGCCGACGACGATTCTGTCGGTTCTTCGGCTGCTGCTGCGGGAATATGTCTCGATTCGGCCTTTAGGGACGATCTTCGAGACATTGGCCGACCTGGCACGGCGAACAAAGAATCCCCAGCGTTTGGCCGAGGGGGTTCGGCTTCGCCTGAGCCGAATGATCATCGATCGCCTTCTCGATTTAGACGGCCGGCTGCGGGTGATTCAACTCGATCCGGTTTGGGAAGAGATGATTCGCCAGCGGATTGTCACCGAGGAAGATACGCTGCGGGTCGAACTCGATCCCAGTCAGGCCGAGGAGTTTTTCTCCCAGCTGCGGTCGATGTTCGCTTCCCTGAGCGACGATTCTCAGCCGGTGGCGCTTCTGGTCAGCTCGGCGGTTCGCGCGGCGGTGCGTCATTTGACCGCCGCCCAGTGGCCGACGGTCGCGGTTCTGGCGCACGATGAGATTCCCCGCCGCGTCCAGCTGGTCCCCGAGGGGGTCGTCCATTGCCGGAAGGTCGCGGCGTAAACCAGCGCCAAAGAAAAGCACTGTATGAAGCCAAAACTGTCATGATCAGCCATCACACATCCATTCCCCCGGCATCAACCGACGGTGATGCGGTCACGGTTCGTTTGGGGAGACGAAGTTACCCGATTCGAATCGCTCCCGGGCTGTTGCCGCGGGTCGGCCAGGCCGCCGGACTCGATCCGACATCGAAGATCGCGGTCGTCAGTGACAAGAACGTCGCCGGTATCTATCTTGATCGGCTCAAAAAAGCGCTGCGCGGTTTCCGTGTCGAGACGTTCGTCGTCCCTCCCGGGGAAAAAAGCAAATCGATCCCGCGATTGGTCGAGCTGTGGAACGGTTTTTTAACGAAGCGGTTCGGCCGCGATATGACGGTCATCGCCTTAGGCGGCGGGATGGTGGGGGATCTGGCCGGCTTCGCGGCGGCGACCTTTATGCGGGGGGTTCGTCTGATTCAGATTCCGACAACGCTTCTGGCGATGGTCGACAGTTCGGTCGGGGGGAAAACCGCCATCGATTTGGATGGGGGAAAGAACCTCGTCGGGGCGTTTCACCAGCCCGCGGCGGTCTTCATCGATCCGACGGTCCTGGCGACGCTGCCGCCGCGTCAGTATCGCGCCGGCTTGGGCGAGGTGGTCAAATACGCCGCGGCTCTCGACAAGAACCTTTTCATTCGGCTGGAAAGGCGAAGCGAAGCGCTCAACGGGTGTGACCCCGAGATCTTGACTTATGTCATCACCGCCTGCTGCCGGATCAAAAGCCGAATCGTCGCCCGAGACGAGCTCGATACGCTTGGATTGCGGGCGCTTTTAAACTACGGCCACACTTTCGCGCACGCCTACGAGACGGCCGACGATTTTGACTCACTGCTGCACGGCGAGGCGGTGACGCTGGGGGTGATCGACGCCCTTCGCCTGGCCGAGCGGCTGAGGGAAAAAGACCCTCGCTTTGCCGCGATCACGCCAAAGCTCGTCGATCGCCAGCTGGCGCTGATTCGCTCTTTGGGGCTGATTGAGCAGCTCGGTCCGGAACGGCACGCCGGGCGCTGGAATCTCCGTTTTTTGATGGGGAGTATGCGCCGGGACAAAAAAAGTGTCGCGGGCCGGGCCCGTTTTGTCCTTCCGACCGAGTTGGGCAAATCGACCGTAGTCAGCCAGGTCGACCCGGAGGATGTTCGGCAAGTACTTCGCCGACGTCTGGCTCGGTGAAAAAACAAACCATTATTTATGGAGAAACACAAGGCGATGACCGAATTTTCGTTTCCGAGGCGCCGCTTTATCGGCGGAGGAATCTTGGCGCTTTTGACCTTAGCCGCCGCGAGACTTTTCGCCGCCGAAAAACTCAGCTACGAATACCTCCAGCGGAATCTTTATCCGAAGACCGCCGATGAGGAGGCCTATCTTCGCAAGGTACTTGAGGCGGTCGAAAAGGGAACCCTCCCCGCGAAGCTGGTCTATATGACGATCAAAAGCGCCTCGCGCCACGGCAAGGCCAAACGGATTTATTACTTCTCGACAACGCTCGGGATCCTCGCCAAGAAAAACGGGATCAAATCGGTCCCCGTCCTTTCTTATGCCGCGGCTTCCAAGAGCGGCGAGGAGGATGCCGCCCGGAATTAGCCGCGTTTGTTTCGGTCCAGAAATGCCCGGATCCTCTCTTGGACTTCCGGGCTCTTCCACGATTGCCAGTGGGCGTCAAGTCCCGAGCGGATCTCCTCCTCGGGGGGGAGAAGATCCGCGTTGGCCTTTTTTTTCATTTCGACCAGACGCGCCTTTTCAATGACCGACAGTGACTCGGCCCGAGCCAGGGCGGAGGCGTCCAGATCTTCCTGCGCGGCATTCTCGTGAACCAACCCCAGGCAAAACGCCTCCGGACGGTCGATTCCCTCTCGGCGAAGATGAAGCGCTTTCAGCGCCGAGGCGCTGAGCCGCCGCCGCAGGAACGGGTAAAGCAGCGAGCAGTCCAGCGCGTGCCATAATTCGGGAAAACCGATTCGTGCCGATTCCCCGGCGATCACATAGTCGCTGACCGAGACCAGCGCGCCGCCGCCGCCGATCGCCGCGCCATGGACCGCGGCGATGACCGTTTGGGGAAGGGTGAGAATGGCTCGAAGAATCCGCGTGACCAGTTTCGGCATCGCGCGGCCGAGCCCCTCGTCGTCGGTTCCCGCGGCCGCGGCCTGCGCCAGGTCGAGCCCCGAGCAGAAATGTTTTCCCTCGCCGCGCAGAATCACGACTTTCTCTTCCTGTTCGGGCAATTGGGAGAGAACCTCTTCAAAGCGAAGAAGAAGTTCCCACGACAGCGCGTTGCATCGATTCGGACGATTGAGCGTGATGCGCACAACTCCGGGGAGGGGATAATCGGTCAGGAGTGGATCGGACATAAAAACGTCGGGGTTGGGAGCGGCCGGGAACAACCAAAAAACTGGCTCTTGCGTGTATTTATATTTCCCAGATTCACGCTTTCAAGGGAAATTGCCCAAAGAATTTTCAAAAATAGGGTCATTTCGGTCGAGTTGGGGGGAGAAATCTCACGGGATTTGTATAAAATCATCCTATAGTTTCGGTTTGCGGCCTTTGTGACGCTCCCCGGAGCAGGAAAGAAATGACAACGACACCAAAACGCCCGTTGGCCCCCGCGGGCCCGCAAATGAGCGTTAAGAACGGATGAAAGAAAGGATGGCTATGAGATCTGTGTTTTTCTCTGTGACTTTAGGGATGACTTTCGGCTTGGCCGCTTTACTGGCCGCCCCAGCCGTGATGGCCGACGACGCCGTCACCGCACTCGCCGACGACGCTGAAGTCTCCGCCGCCGTTGAAGTCTCCGCCGCCGCCATTAAAGCCGCCGCCGCGCACGCCGCCGCTGAGGCCGCCGCCGATGCCCCGGCCGACGACGACGCGGCGCTGGAGGAAGATTTCACCGACGCGCTTTCTCTGGACGAGGCCGATCAGCCCCAAGAGA
>CADBTE010000420.1 GCA_902797455.1 uncultured Planctomycetota bacterium
CAGGCGAAGGTCAAGCGGGCCGATCGGCTCCCGCAGATCGCGCTGGTCGGGTCGCACAACTACTTGCAGAACAGTCACCTGTCGACCGACCAGAGTCTCTCCGGATCGGTCGGCATGGTCTGGACGCCGATCGACGGCGGCGTCAGCCGCGCGCAGCAGCAGGCGGCCGAGTACGAGGCGATGTCGGTGACCAAAGAGTATGAGGACGCCCGCACGGGAATCGAGCTGCAGGTCTATCAGGCGTGGCTGGAGGAGGAACAGTCCCGCGACCGGATCGAGGTCGCGCGCAAAGCGGTGGAGCAGGCGGACGAAAACCTTCGGGTGACGACCAACAGCTTCCGCGAGGGACTGGTCGGGCACACCGAGGTTCTCGACGCCGCCACCCTCTGGACGATGACCGAGTCGAATCTGGCCAACGCCCGTTACGACGCGATTGCCGCGACCTTCTCGCTGCGCCGCGCCGTCGGAAACCTGTAAACAGACTGTGGTTTGTAAAAAAGCCCCGCCGAAAGAATAGGACTCTTTTGGCGGGGGCTTTTGTGTATTGGGACGAACGCCGCCGTTAAAACAGCGCGCCGTGGTCCGGCGCCGCGTCGGCCTGCTGCCGGTTTTCGAAGAAGACCCCGAACTGACGGAACCGCTGGTACCGCTGCTCGACCAGCTGCTCGATCGGGATTCGGCGCAGCTGACGCAGCTGCGAGCGGAGGAAGAGCTTCAGGCGCGAGGCCATAAGATTTGGGTCGCGGTGCGCGCCGCCGACCGGCTCCTCGATGACCGCGTCGACCACTTTCATCTTTAGAAGGTCTGTCGAGGTGAATTTCAGCGCCTCGGCGGCCTTGTCTTTGTTTTGGTCGTTCTTCCAGAGAATCCCGGAGCACCCCTCGGGACTGATGACGCTGTAGTAGGCGTACTGGAGCATCGCCACCCGGTCGCCGACCCCGATCCCGAGCGCCCCGCCGCTGCCCCCCTCGCCGATCACGACGCAGATGATCGGGGTGCGAAGGCGGGACATCTCGAACATCGACTCGGCGATCGCCTCGGCGACGCCGCGCTCTTCCGAGGCGACCCCGGGGAACGCGCCGGGGGTGTCGATGAAGCAGATGACCGGAAGACCGAACTTGGCGGCCATTCTCATTTTGCCGATCGCCTTGCGGTATCCTTCCGGGTGGGCGCAGCCGAAATGGCAGGCGATCCGCTCTTTGGCGTTGCGCCCCTTTTGATGACCGATGACCATCACCTTTTGGCCGTCGATTTTCGCCCAGCCGGTGCGCATCGCGCGGTCGTCGCCGTAGAAGCGGTCGCCGTGCAGCTCGACGAACTCATCGAAAACCCGGTCGAGGTAGTCGGCCGTCTGCGGGCGGTTGGGGTGGCGCGAGACCTCGACCACGTTCCAGGGGTTTAGGTTCGCGTAGATCTTTTTCTTCAAATCGGCCAGTCCCAGCCGCAGCCGCTGAATCTCGTCGCTGACATCGGAGGAGGCGCTCGCCTCGGTGAGACTCTCCAGCCGCTGCTCCAGCTCGTAAATCGGCTTCTCGAAGGAAAGATACTGCTGCTGTTCGGTACTCGACATGAAAAAACAGATCCCTCACGCTTGAAAAAAATACCCCCTGCCCAAGACAGAAAACAAGGGGGTTAGGCGCCCATTATACGCGAAAAGACACTTTCGGGCAATTGCGGCTTGCCGCTTGGCCAAAGGGGGCCGGGGAAAAAACCGGCGGGGGAGCACTTCGCATACTCCCCCGCCTGCCGTTTATAAGCCGAAGCTCACGCCTTAGAAAAAGCGCCGTCAGTCGGCGACCCAGTCATTTCCGCTGATGCGGATCGCCTTGGCCAGCTCGGCGATCGAGCTGTCTTCAACGGTGTTGTTCTCGATCGCCGCGAACGGTTTGATCGAGATGCCGCCGACGACCGAGACCATATTGCGGTCGTTGATCACGCGGCACAGCGAGTCGGACGGAACCTTGCTGGGGGCCTCGGCCGAGGGAAGCGCCACGCTTGTCAGGGCGCTGATGTCGCAGCCGGAACGGTTCTGGAGATTTTCCATAAAGACCAGCCCGACGACCAGGGCGATATCCATGCAGTTCTTCGCCTCGGCGAAGACCGGAACCGCCTCGGCCAGTTCGCCGTAGCGCTTGGTCATCATGTCGGCCCACTTATTGGCGTTGGCGTCTTTCTGCCCGGAACGCTCGCGGCTGCCGTCGGCCTTGAAGTACTCCCGCTCGGTCATCGTCTTGACGCTGGTCGCCGAAAGATTCCACGCCAGCGACTGACTGTCGCGCTTGAGCGTGGCGTACTGGGGCGAAATCCAGAAACGCTGGCCGTACGAACCGTTTCCGTGTTTGAGCATACTGAAGTAGCTCGGGAACTTATTCAGCGGGGCGGGCTCGAAACCGAGACTGAGCGTCTTCATCTTGTAGTCGGCCGCGGCCAGAACCTGCGCCATGCGCGAGTCGGTCGGGATGCCGGTGAAGGTGACGTTCATATAGCCCATCGCCTCGCGGCCGGCCTGCTCGTTGGCGGCCGGGTCGGTGGTCATCATCAGATTTTTCATCCGGGCGATCGCCTCTTGGGACGGGTCGATCGAGCAGGAGATGACCTCTGGGCGATCGGTATTCCAGGCGCGCAAAACAGTGAGGAGGTCTTCCAGCAGAAGGACCGGCTTGCCGCTGTCTTTGCCGACGACCAGGCCGGCGTCGCTGACGGTCCACCCCTCGGCCGGGCCGGCCAGGTAGATATCGTTCTCTTCAGGGACGGCGACGACGTAGTCGATCGCGGTCAGGCCGCCAAGATACAGAGCCGCGTCGGGGACTTCGGTGTTGTTGGCGGCGCAGTCGGCCAAAAGCGCCGACAGACGCTTGAGCGAGACCTTGCGCATCGGCGAGGTTTGGTCAAGCGATTCGGGAATCTCGGCCAGAAGGGAACGGGCCGTGCGGCTCATCGAGGCGACTTCTTCTTCGGCGGCCGCCCGGAAGGCGCCCTCCGCGTCGATCGAGAAACCGCCGACGGCGCTGCGGTAGCCCCAGCGCATAAAGGTGTTGTAGTCGTCGTAGCCGCTGCGGCCGTTATTGTTATTGTTGTTGTTATTGTTATTGTTGTTGCGGTTGTTGTTATTGTTGTTGTTTCGGTTGTTATTGTTGTTCTGAGCCGATAGGCGGCCGGGAGAACACAGCGCCAGGAGCCCCAGGAACAGGAATAGGCCAACGACCAGCCGCACAGAGGTGACCAGCCGCACAGAGGTCAGACTCAATTTTCGCATCGATTGCTCCTCACGAAAAAACGCCGAATGCTTAGGCGAACGAAAGCACCCGCCAAGGGAGTGCTCCAGTGTTTTTTTGCCAAAGGCATCTTCCGCCGAAGATGATTCGGGAAAGATACCTTCTATATAAATTAACTACCATTTCTCTCTATTACAAGTAGTTTCCCCAGAATTATCTAAATTTACACGTCGGAACGCGAAAATATTCCGTCTGATCGGTTCTTTCGGCTTGATTCCCCGTTTTTTCCTAATCGGGCCAACCGGTTCCGAGAGCCGGACAGCCGGGGTTCGCGGCCGGGGTTTACAGCCGGGAGTATTTGACCTTTCCGCCGACGATCACGGCGGCCGCCCGGCCGGTCATCGTCTTGCCGAGCCACGGGCTGTTTTTGCTTTTGGAGTGGAGCTGCTCTTCGGTGAGCAGCCAAGAGGTCTTCGGGTCGATGATCGTCACGTCGGCGTCGCTGCCGGCCGCCAGGGTCCCCTTGCCGGGGAGCGACAGAACCCGCGCCGGATTCGTCGACATCTTCTCGATAAGCTGCGGCCAGGTGAGGATCTGTTTTTCGATAAGCGACTCGATCATCAGCGGCAGGGCCGTCTCCAGGCCGACGATCCCAAACGGGGCGATGGTGATCTCGCGCAGTTTCTTCTCGGCGGAATGGGGCGCGTGGTCGGTGGCGATGCAGTCGATCGTCCCGTCGCGCAGCCCCTCGATACAGGCGGCCACATGCTCGGCGCTGCGCAGCGGCGGATTCATCTTGAAGTTGGAGCTGAACGAGTGCAGCTCCTCATCCAGAAGGGTCAGGTGGTGCGGGGTGACCTCGGCGGTGACGCGGACCCCCCGCTGCTTGGCGCGGCGAATGGCGCTGACCGCCCCCTCGGTGGAGACGTGCATAATGTGCAGCCGCGCCCCGGTCGACTGCGCCAGGGTGATATCGCGGGCGACCATTACCTCTTCGGCGGCGGCCGGCATGCCGCGCAGGCCCAGCTCCATCGAGACCCGCCCCTCGTGCATCACGCCTTCTTTGTCCA
>CADBTE010000421.1 GCA_902797455.1 uncultured Planctomycetota bacterium
ACTACTTCTCCAGAGCGGCCTGGGCGGCGGCCAGTTTGGCGACCGGGACGCGCAGCGGGGAGCAGCTGACGTAGTTCAGGCCGATGCGATGGCAGAACTTGACGCTGGACGGCTCGCCGCCGTGCTCGCCGCAGATGCCGAGCTTGATCTCCGGGCGGGTCGAACGGCCCTTCTCGACGGCGATCTTGATCAGCTGACCGACACCCTCCTGGTCGAGGACCTGGAACGGGTCGGCCGGGAAGATGTCTTTCTCGAGGTAGTCGTTGATGAACCCGGCGTAATCGTCACGGCTGATGCCCATGCAGGTCTGGGTCAGGTCGTTGGTGCCGAAGCTGAAGAACTCGGCGTTCTCGGCGATCTTGTCGGCGGTCAGCGCGGCGCGCGGGATCTCGATCATCGTACCGACTTTGTACTCGATCTTCTGACCCTTCTCTTCCAGGACCTTATCGGCGGTCTGGCGGATGATCGCTTCCTGGTTCTTGAACTCGTTGAGCGAGCCGACCAGCGGGATCATAATTTCCGGATGGACGTCGATCCCCTTGGCCTTGGTATCACAGGCGGCTTCCATAATGGCGCGGGCCTGCATGCGGGTGATCTCGGGGAAGACGATCCCAAGACGGCAGCCGCGGTGACCGAGCATCGGGTTGCTCTCGGACAGATCGTGGACACGCTGCTTGATGAAGTCCAGCGAGATGCCGAGCTTCTCGGCCAGTTCTTTCTGCTCACCCTCTTCGTGCGGGACGAATTCGTGAAGCGGCGGGTCGAGCAGACGGACGGTCACCGGAAGGCCGTTCATCGCCTCGAAGATACCGGCGAAGTCGCCTCTCTGGTAGGGGAGAAGCTTCTCGAGGGCCTTCTCGCGGTCGGCGGTGTTGTCGGCGAGGATCATCGCGCGGAAGTCGTCGATCCGATCGAAGAACATATGCTCGGTACGGGTCAAGCCGATACCCTCGGCACCCAGGGCAACCGCTTCGGTCGCCATCTTCGGCGAGTCGGCGTTGGTGCGCACACCGAGTTTGCGGAACTTGTCGGCGAAGCTCATCAAAGCGGCGAAACGGCGATAGTTCGGGGCGTCTTCCGGCTTGAGCTCTTTGGTGAAGAGAACCTGGAGAACATCGGACGGAGCGACCGGAACCTGGCCGGCGTAAACCTTGCCGGTGAACCCATCGACGGAGATCCAGTCACCCTCTTTGAGGACCTGATCACCGGCCTTCATCGTCTTGGCCTTGTAATCGATGATCAGATCGGAGCAGCCGCACACACAGGCCTTGCCCATCTGACGGGAGACCAGCGCGGCGTGGGAGGCGGCACCGCCGAAGCTGGTGACGATCCCCTTGGCGACCTTCATCCCGCGGAGGTCTTCCGGGGTGGTCTCGCGGCGGACCAGGATCAGCTGGACGGAGTTGTCCTTCTGCCAGAGCGCCTCGGCCTCATCGGGCTGGAAGCAGATTTGACCGGTGGCGGCGCCGGGGCCGGCGTTGACGCCCTTGGCGATCGCTTCCATTCCCTTGAGCCCCTGGCCGCTGAAGATCGGCTGCAGCAGCTGGGTCACATCGTTGGCGGGGACGCGTTTGATGGCGGTCGCCTCGTCGATCAGACCCTCCTCGACCATATCGACGGCGGTGCGCACGTGAGCGAAACCGGTACGCTTGGCGTTACGGGTCTGCAGCATGTAGAGGGTGCCGTTCTCGATGGTGAACTCGATATCCTGAACGTCGTGATAGTGCTTTTCCAGGAGCATCGCGACATCTTGGAACTGCTTCCAAACCTCGGGCATATCGGTTCCGAGGGAATCCTCGATCTTATTCGGGCGGCGGATACCGGCCACGACGTCTTCGCCCTGGGCGTTGATGAGGTAGTCGCCGGTGATGCCCGGCTCGCCGGTGGCGCCGTTGCGGGTCAGGGCGACGCCGGTGGCGCAGTGATCACCCATATTGCCGAAGACCATCGACTGAACGTTGACAGCGGTGCCCCAGTCGTGCGGGATACCGTTCATACGGCGATAGACGATCGCGCGGTCATTCATCCAGCTGCCGAAGACGGCGCCGACAGCGCCCCAGAGCTGATCCATCGGCTCTTCGGGGAAGTCTTTGCCGGTACGCTCTTTGACGGCGGCTTTGAACTCGGCGACCAGCTCTTTGAGGGCGGCGGCGGACAGCTCGGAGTCGAGCGAAACGCCGTTGGCCTTCTTCTTGGCCTCGAGGAGTTCCTCGAAGGGGTCGATGTCGGTCTTGGTGCGGGGCTTCATCTCGAGGACGACGTCGCCGTACATCTGGACGAAACGGCGATAGCAGTCCCAAGCGAAACGCTCGTCGCCGGACTTCTCGGCCAGGACGGCCACGGTCTTGTCGTTCAGACCGATGTTCAGAACGGTATCCATCATACCCGGCATCGATTCACGGGCGCCGGAACGGCAGGAGACCAGCAGGGGGAGATTCTCGGTATCGCCGAACTTCTTGCCCATCGCCTTTTCAACCGTCGCCAAAGCGGCCTGAACGTCGTCTTTGAGCTGGGGCGGATACTGCCTGCCGTTGTCGTAATAGTAGGTGCAGACTTCCGTGGTGATGGTGAACCCAGACGGAACGGGAAGGCCGATCTTCGCCATTTCAGCGAGGTTGGCCCCCTTGCCGCCGAGGAGATTACGCATCGAAGCGTCGCCGTCGGTTCCGAGTTTCCCGAAACTGTAAACATACTTTGCCATAAACTTTGCCCTTTTTACGAATCGTTAAAGGTGACGCGGCCTGCCGGTTTCCTCCGTGCTCCCTCCCTCCGGAACTTACCGGAAGAGGAATAAACAGGAGCCGCACTATTTCCAAAGTAAAATCTTTCTTATTCTACGGTCTTGGGGGCGGGCGTCAAGGGCTTGGCGGCTTACCTGAAGATGAACCAGACCGCCCCCAGGACGCACAAACAGGCGTAGAGATAGTTCATCGTGATCGGCTGACGCAGGTACAAGACCGAAAAGGGGATGAAGACGCTCAGGGCGATCACCTCCTGAATGATCTTCAGCTGGGGAACCGTCAGCGACTGGGCGCCGATCCGGTTGGCGGGAACCTGTAGGGTGTATTCGAAGAACGCGACCCCCCAGCTGACCAGGACGGCCCAGAACCAAAACTTCCCGGACATGTTCTTGAGATGGCCGTACCAGGCGAAGGTCATGAAGCAGTTCGAGGCGATCAGAAGCGAAACGGTAAGCAGGACGGTTTTAAGCATAGCCGTTAGTTATTTACGGGGGCCTTGTTTCTTGAGGGGATCTTTCGGCGGCGGGGAAACGCCTTGGGCTTTATGTCCGGGCGGCCTTGCCGGGACATTTCGGGCAGTACTTCTCGAGCGGGCAGCCGTCACAGTGGGGCTTGGGGGCGCGGCAGCAGCTGCGCCCCAGCTGGATGAACCGGTGGGACAGATCGATCCACTGCTTTTTGGGAAAAAGGGCGCATAGGTCTTTCTCGACCCGAACGGGGTCGGCCCAGCGGCTGAAGCCCAGGCGCCGGGCGATCCGGCCGACGTGGGTGTCGACCACGAATCCCGCGCTTTCGCCGAAAGCGTTTCCCAGGATACACAGCGCCGTTTTGCGCCCGATCCCCGGCAGGGCGGTCAGCTCCTCGATCGTGCGGGGAACCTCTCCGGCGTGACTTTCGACGATCACGGCGCTTAACGCCTTGAGGTTCTTGGCCTTGTTTCGGAAGAATCCGGTGGAGCGGATCAGCTCCTCGATCCGCTCAAGCGGCGCGGCGGCCATCTTTTCCGGGGTCGGGAAACAGCGGAACAGTTCGGGAGTGACCATATTCACCCGTTTGTCGGTACACTGAGCCGAGAGCAAAACCGAGGTCAAAAGCTGGAAAGGGGTTCGGTACTGCAGCGTGCAGCGCGGGGATGGGAAGGATTTGTTCATCTGCCGCAAAACGGCGCGGGCTCGCTTTTTTTGTTCGTCGAAGGTTTCCAAGGGGGATCGCGCTCCTTCGTTCGGGGGATTTTTACACTGGGGTATCATTTTAGCAGTTTCGTTTGCTCATGAAAGTGTCTGACCGTCTCTCCCCATGGGGGAGGATCTCCCGCCGCGGCGCGACAGTACTCTCCTATTATATTAATAAGAAGTACCCTCCTATATTGTGAGAACAATGGTCTAAGGGTACAATTCCCCACAGCGTGAGGGGGATATTATCGCTGTCAAAAAGTTTTTCGAGGAGAGTCCGTTGTCCGAAGAAGACAAGAGCATCAACGAGTTCGCGGTCGATAAGGAGCGAATCGCCCGGGCGGTTCGTGAGATCCTTCTGGCGATCGGGGAAGATCCCGACCGCGAGGGGCTTTGCGAGACCCCCCAGCGCGTGGCCCGCATGTACGCCGAGCTGTTTAAGGGGATGCACGAGGATCCGAGCATTCACCTGAGGAAGTTCTTCACGGAAGAGTACGACGAGATCGTGTTGGTCAGAGACATCGCCTTCAACAGCATCTGCGAGCACCACCTTCTCCCCTTTATGGGGCGGGTTCACATTGGCTACCTCCCGTCGGGCCGGGTGATCGGTCTGTCGAAGCTGGCCCGCGTGGTCGAGACGATCTCGCACCGCCCGCAGATCCAGGAACGGATGACCGAAGAGATCGCCAATCTCTTAGTCGGCGAGCTGAGGGTGCGAGGCGCCGGGGTGGTGATCGAGGCGGAACATACCTGTATGACGATCCGGGGAATTCGCAAGCCCGGGGCCATCGCCGTGACCAGCGCGATGAAGGGGACTTTCCGCAAAGACGAGCGGACCCGAGCCGAAATTCTCAATCTCATTTACGGACGAACCAAAATGTAGCGTTTTTCGCGGGCGCTTTTTTGAGGGTAGACGATGCCACTGTCGGCGCAACAGGAACGAATCCAAGACGATCTGCGCGGCCTGGTCGCCGGCGATGTGCGGTGCGACTCGGTCATCGCGAAGCTGTACAGTACCGACGCCAGCGATTTCGAGGCGCTGCCGGTCGGGGTGCTCTGGCCGAAGTCGACCCAGGACGTCGCCGCCGCGGTTCGCTATTGCGCCGAGCACGGTATCTCGATCCACCCGCGCGGAAGCGGAACGGGGGTCAGCGGCGGGGCGATCGGGCGGGGGCTGGTTCTCGATTTTACCCGCTATATGCGGCGGATCATCAAGGTCAACGACGACGACACCATCGTGGTTCAGCCCGGAGCGGTGCGCGAACGGCTCAACGATCTGCTCAAACGCTCGGGAAACCGTTTCTTCGCCCCGAATTCCAGTTTCCTTCCGACCGGGACGATCGGAAGCATTGTTTCGACCAATACGGCGGGACCTCGCTGGCTGCGGTACGGTTTCCCCCACGAGTCGGTCCTCTCGATGGAGGTCGTTTTAGCCAGCGGCGAGACGGTGACGCTGCGGCCGCTGGACTTGGGCGCGGCCGATCCGTTCGCGTCCGGCGCTCCGGCGGTGCTGCGCCGAACGGCAGATTTGTTCCTCGCCGGAGATCTCCCGCCGCTGGCCAGCGGCCCCGGGCGGCACGGCTATGGACTCGACGGGGTGATGGTCGGCAAACGGTTCAGCCCCGCCCGTCTGTTCTGCGGCGCGGAGGGTTCCCTTGGGGTGATCACCTCCCTGACGGTTCGAACCGAGGTTCGGCCGAAATGCACCGTCTCGGTTATCTTACTGTTCGATCTGCTCGACGCCGCGGCCCACAGCGTCGAGCGTATTCTTCAGTATAAACCGGCGGTCTGCGAACTGATCGATCGGAGGATCATCAATCTGGTGACCCTCAGGGACAACCGGTTCCAGCGCTATTTTCCGTCCGACGCCGAGTCGGCGCTTCTGATGGAATTCGACTCCGACTCGGTCGCCGAGCTGTCGAACCGCGTCAGCGCGATGACCCGCGTGGTCCGCGAAAATCAAAAGCACTGCTTCGGGACCTGGTCGTCGATCGACGAGCGCAAACGTCTTCTTTTCGCCGATCTGCTTCGTGAGGCGGAAGTCGCCTCGCGAACGGTCGGCCCGACCTTCAAGTCGTCGTCGCTTCTGGGGGACGTCTGTATTCCCGTCGGGAAGATGGCCGAGTTCTTCGTTCAGCTGCAGCGCCTTCTGCGCGGCCGGGAGTTAACCTGCGCGCTGAGCGGCCATATCGGACAGGGGGAATTGCGGATTCAGCCGATCCTTCCCGCCTCCAGTGCGATCGGGGCCGAGCTTTTTGACGCGGCCGGCGAGGTTCTTGACCTGACCACCCAATTCGGCGGAGGTTTTGTTTCCGGTCTGGGCGCGGGATGGGTTCGGACGCCGTTTTTACCCCGCTATTTCCCTAAAGAGGTCTCGTTTTCCCGACGGATCAAGGCGCTCTTTGATCCGGGCGCGATGATGAATCCCGGGAAGGTGATCCCGCTTTCCGACAAACCGGCCGCCGCCTGGCCGGGGGCGCTTCGTTCGTATCCCGCCCCGGGCGACTTGTGCGAGGCCGACGCCTCCGGGTCCAAATCCTGCGCGCCCGGGGAGCCGTCCACCGCGGAGGAGACGGTCGAGTCGGACGCCGCGATCGAGCAGCTCCGC
This sequence comes from uncultured Planctomycetota bacterium, assembly GCA_902797455.1. Classification (GTDB taxonomy): domain Bacteria; phylum Planctomycetota; class Planctomycetia; order Pirellulales; family Thermoguttaceae; genus RUG695. The sequence continues at coordinate 6,522 of CADBTE010000421.1, forward strand.
ACTCAGCTGAAATGGGATCGTCATCAGGTCGCTCCCGATGTGTTTCAGTGCGGCGGCTGCGGTTTTTGCCGAAGCCGAAACCCGGGGATGCGCACCTGCCCGAATTTTCGCCACTACCCCGACGAACAGGCGTCGTGCCGCGCCAAGGCAAACGCCCTGCGCGGTATCCTCGACGGAAATCTTCCCCTGGAGGCGTTGGTCGAGGACGAAGTGCGGCTGCTGGGGGAACAGTGCATTATGTGCCATTGCTGCGCCAGCGACTGCCCCGGCAGGGTCGATGTCGCCCGATTGGCGTTCCGAATCAGAACGGCGCAAAACGCGGCGCACGGAACCTCGGTGACCGACCGTTTCCTCGCCTATTTTGACCGTGTTCTGCGTGTCGCCTCAGCGTTCAGCTACCCGTCGAACTGGCTGATTCGCGGTCCGGTCTTTCGCTGGGCCGGCGAGAAATTCCTCGGGATCGCTCAGGGACGCAAATATCCCAGAATGGAAAATGTTTCTTTTTTGTCCCGCCTCGCGTACCGTTCCCGCCGGGTCTGGGCCCGCCGCGGCGCCTCCGCCTCGAGCGTCTCGAGCGACACGTCCGCCCCGCGGCGAAAGGTCGCGCTGTTTGTCGATACCTATGTCAATTACTTCGATACGGCACTGGCCGACGCGGCGATAAAGATCCTCGAGCACAACAATATCGAAGTCATCGTCCCGACCCGCCAAAAGAGCAGCGGCCATCAGGCGTTTGTCCTGGGACACTCCGATCACGCGCGGGAACTGTGCCGCGCCAACGTGGCGCTGTTCGCCGACTTGATTCGTCAGGGATGCCGGATGGTGACCGTCGAACCGCTGTCGGCCGTCTGTATCGGACGTGAGTATCTTTGGCTTCAAAACGATCCCGATACACGGCTGGTGGCCGAAAATGTCACCGATATTCACTTCTTCTTGCAAGAGCTGCATCAAAAGGGTGAACTCGCCTTGGATATGGCCCCGATCCCGCTGTCGATCGCCTATCATCTCCCTTGCCGCACTATCGCCCTGTCGCGGCAGCCGCATCTCGAGAAATCGCCGGCGCAGGAACTCCTGGAGCTTATCCCCCAAATGAACGTTCATCGCCTGGAGCGGGGATGCTGCGGCCTGGCCGGCCCCTCGGGAATGAAGAAAGATAACCACGCGATGTCGCTTCGGCTGGGGGTGCCGCTGTTTTTGGCGCTTCGCGAGCCGATCTACGATTACGGCGCGACCGAATGCTCGTTCTGTCAGATGCAGATGGAACATGGCGGCGGGAAGAAGGTGATCCATCCGCTGAAACTTCTGGCCCGCGCCTACGGCCTGGGAGGAGAAGAGTACAAATCGGCCCGAGAACCGCTGGAAACCCGTGAGCCGGATTTCTGACGGGGAATTTAGAAGGCCGTCTTGGCTTCGATTCTGATAAGGACGCTCGCCGCCTGGCCGCCGACCGTCACTTGGGGGATGTCGCCGCAGATGAAGTCGACCGAGCCGAGGGAGCCGAGAAGCGCCTGGGCCCGCTCCGGAGCGGTGGTCATCTCGTAGACGACCACCGAGTCGCGGCGGCAGTTCACCTGCTCGATGCCGGCGTTGGAGGCGAGCTTTTGAAGGACAAAGCCGAAACGCTCGATCTGGTCGGGGGCTAGGGTAATGGCGACCGTGACGACGGCGGGCTTCGCGACGGGATTGGTTCGCGCCATCGGGACGGAGGGGGTTCGAAGAACGGCGCGCCGCTCGGCCGACAGACCGGAAGACTGATCGGCGGCCTCGGGCAGGCCGCTTGGTGTTTGGGCGGCCGGTTCCTGAACGATTTGGCGCTGAGCCAAATCGCCGCGGCCGTTATCGCCGGGCGCGCCGTGCCGAAGCATGGGAACCACCACAAAAGCGGCGACCAGGGCCGCGGCCGGATAGGCGACGATCCGCCAATGTTTGATGAGGCGCTTCTGAGGAACGACCCCGACTTCAGACCGCGCCCGAGCCGCCGTGGGGGTGGGAAGGGCGTTGACCTTGCTCATGACCCGGGCCGTGAAGCTGTCGCCCAGGGTCTGGCGGGGAAGCGCCCGGATGGCGCCGCGAATGGTCAGCAGGTCATTATAATATTGGGATGCCTCGGGGAGTTCCCGAATCAACGCGCGGGCACGCCGGGACTCTTCGTCCGATAATTCCCCATCGATGTAACTGCTAAGCAGTGTTTCGATATCACGGGTGCTCATGGCGTTTGTTCCTGTTTCGCGTTGATAATAACGTGGTGTATTTATTAACCGATGTCGTCTTTGCGGCGCAGCAGAATCTGGCGCAGCATCGCTCGAGCGCGATACAGCCGGCTGCGGACCGTCCCGAGGGGGACCCCCGTGCGCTCGGCGATCTCTTCATAACTGGCGTCGTCGATTTCGCGCAGGATGATCACTTCCCGATGCTCGGGGGGGAGCTTATCGATCGCCTGGCGAACCGCCTGGATCGATTCTTCCCGCTGCTGACGATCTTCAGGGGAATCGCTTCGGCTGGGGAGCGACTGAAGATCGGAATTCGGCACCGTGACGGTACCGCCGCGCTTGGCGCGGCGAGCCGCGCCGATGGCTAGGTTGAGAGTGATTCGGTAGAGCCACGTATAGAACTGACTCTTGCGCTGAAACCCCGCCAGGTTGACGTACGCCTGAAGAAACGCGTCTTGAACGACGTCTTGCGCGGTGGCGCGGTCGCGCAAAACCGCGCTGGCGACAGCGCAGAGACGATCTTGATAGCGCGCTACCAGAATCGCGTAAGCGGACTTATCGCCGGCGAGGGTTCGCTCGACGAGTAAGTCGTCACTTGGACCGTCTTTCTGTGCCATTGGACGCCTGAGGGGGCTCGAAAGTTTCAAAAAATCAATTTTTTGAGGGGAATTTTTTACGGCGCGGCCCGCCGGTTCATCCAGTCGAGAATATCGCCGGTCACCTGGCCGCTGGACGGCTCGTGAAGGATGTCGTGATAGAGATCGGGGTAAAGTTTGAGGGTTTTATCGGCGCTGATCGACCTGTCGATGAACTCCTTGGGGCCGGACGGGTCGGTGATGGTGTCGCCGGTTCCCTGAACGATGAGGATCGGGAGGGTCAGTTTTTCGCAAAGCCGCAGGTTTTGCGCCGCCGCCAGGTAGTTGGCGTAGCCGTAGTGAATCGAAAAGCATCCGGAATGAACGAGGGGATCTTTCTTGAAGTCCTCGATGACCTTTTTGTCGTGGCACAGTCCGGCGGTCGTTCCGTGGAGGATTCGCCATTTGGGGAAGAGACGGTCCAAGAGCGGGGCAAACGCCAGCAGGAATTTGGGGGCAATTTTTCGGTGGGGCCGAAGAGCGGGGGAGACCAAGATGACACCGGCGGCCGTCTTGGGGCGGTCCTGAAGGCGAACCGCCGTTCGCAGGGCGATCCCTCCCCCCATGCTCATTCCGACAATGAAGACCGGAAGGCCGTCGGCGGAGTCGATCAGCGCCTGGGCCAGCAGCTGGAAGTCATTGACGTAGTCGTCGACGCTGTTCATCCAGATCCGGCGGCCATCCGAGGCGCCGTGCCCCCGGTGGTCGACGGCCAGAAATGAATACCCCCCCTCGGCGGCCTTTTGGCCCCAGTCGAGGTACCGTCCCCCGTATTCCAGCATCCCATGGGCAAAGAGAATGTACCCGCGGCACATTCCCCGCGCCGCGGCGCTGTAGAGCTTCAGCGCCGTGCCGTCGGGGAGATTAAAATTCCGGCGATCGAATAGCG
>CADBTE010000422.1 GCA_902797455.1 uncultured Planctomycetota bacterium
GACGATTCCGATCTTCCGTTGGAGCGGGGGCTGCCGATACGCGGCCGCGCCGGCGAGTTCCTGGGGCACTACTCGGTGATTCTTCTCCCGCTGGGCTGTCTGGCGGTTTTGCTCCTCCCCCTTTTTGGCTGGCGGGCCGTTCCGCTTTTGGCGCTGCTGGTCTTGGGCCAGTGGTGGTGGTTCTTCCTGATCCCCTCTTTGTCGGAGGGGCTTCGCCGCTGGGTTGCCGCCGATTCGCCGCGGCCGTCGGATGCCGTTCCCTCAACCGACATCCCCGCTGCTGTCGCGCTGAGCGGAATCCGCCTGGCCGAGGAGACGCTCAGTGCGCGGCAGGGCGAGGAGACGACCGTTCCCTTTGAACCGTCCGTCTCTTTCCCCTTTGTCCCTCAATCGCCTCAAACACCCACCGAGACCTCTTTCGAGGGAACCATTAAGGCCGATGAAGAGGAAAACACGCAGAACATCGAAGAGGATTTCGAGGAAGAGGAGCAGCCCGATCCTGATTGCCTCTACTGCGAAAATCGCTATCGGACCGAGGATGGTCAGGAACGGATCGAGGGGTGGGTTCGTCCCCGTTTCGCCCCGGGGCAGGATCTGTGTGTGATTCACCTGACTTTTACGCCCCCCTTCGAGACTACTCCCGAATTGGAGTTGTTCCAGTTGGCGGGGAGCGATGTTAAGATCACCGCGACGCGAGTGGAACCGTTTGGCGCTCGAATTGAGGTGCGCAGGCTCTGTGCGGGCAGTCATGCCGGCGAGATCCTTGCGGGGCGTTTTCCTGACGACACCATCCGTTTTGGCTTTTTTGTCCATCCGGCCGGTTCCGACACGGATCGGCCCGCTCAGCAATAGCCGCCTCGGGAGGGTTCGGTGATGGCCCCGTCAAGGATGATTCAGCCATTGGGACTTGCCGTATCGGCTCTGGTTAAGGGGTGGATGTCGACTCTCGATTATAAGATTGCCTATTATGATCCGTCGATCGATCCGGCTGTCCCTTTCGACGATCAACCCCGTCTCTATCTTTTCTGGCATGAGTACATCCAGTTCTTTCTCCACTTGCGTCCGAATTGCCATATGACAATGCTTCTGTCTCGGCACCGTGACGCCGACATCTTGGCCGAGATTGCCCGTCGGATCGGCTTTGGCGCCGTTCGAGGCTCGACCGCGCGCAGCGGATCGACGGCGATTTGCCAGATGATGAAAAACGCTAAGGAAAAGTGGCTGCTGACGATGACTCCCGACGGCCCCCGCGGACCCCGCCGCAAGATGGCGGGCGGCGCCGTCTATCTTGCCTCGCGGCTGGGGATCGATATCATCCCGCTTGGGGTCGGCTACGATCGTCCTTGGCGTCTTCGATCGTGGGATCGATTCGCTATTCCGCGTCCGGGCTCGCGCGCGCGGTTGATCGCCGGTCCGCCGGTGAGTATCCCCGGCGAATTAGATCGTCAGGGAATCGAGCACTACACCCAGCGGGTCGAGAAACTGATGAATCGCCTCTGCGCGCTGGCCGAGCGATGGGCCGTGGAAGGATATGAAATCAAAAACGCCGCGAACCTTTCACCAGGTCCGCGGCGCGGCATCTTGTATGCGGCCTACCCCCATAGGGCGGCGGTGGACGAGATTTCCCCTGAAGCGCGGGAGCCCTAATCGATGATCTTAGAGATCTGATATTCGATCAGTCCGCAGGCGCCGGCGGCCTTCAGGCGGGGGATCAGCTCACGGATATGCTTCTCGTTGCAGATGGTCAGCACATCGACCCATTCGGGGTTCGACAGCGTCGAAATCGTCGGCTCTTGCAGAGACGGGAGAATCTTCAAGATGGTGTCGAGGTTCGCCTTCGGGACATTCATCATTAAGCCGACCATCCCTTCGGCGGCCATGGTCGCTTTGAGGACCAGAACAATGTCGTCGATCTTTTTCTTTTTCCAGGGGTCGGCATACGCCTTTTTATTGGCGATAAAGCGGGTTGTCGACTGGAGAATCTCGTCAACGATGCGCAGATTGTTCGCCCGCAGGGAACTGCCGGTCTCGGTCACTTCGACGATGGCGTCGGCCAGTTTCGGCGGTTTGACCTCGGTGGCGCCCCAACTGAATTCGACCTCGGCCTTGACTCCATGCTTTTCTAAGTAGCGCTGCGTCAGGCCAACCGCCTCGGTGGCGATTCTCTTCCCCTCGAGGTCTTTCACCGATTGGACCGGCGAATCGTTGGGAACACACAGAACCCAACGAACCGGGCGGCGGCTGACCTTCGAGAATTTGAGCTCGGCCACTTCGATGACGTCGGCACCGGTTTCCTCGATCCAATCGTGACCGGTCAGTCCGGCGTCGAGAACGCCGATTGCGACGTAACGCGCCATCTCCTGAGCGCGGATGAGCATACATTCGATCTCTTCATCGTCGATGGCGGGGAAGTAGCTTCGGCGCTCGACGGTGATGTCGTAGCCGCTTCGCTTGAACAGCTCGACGGTGGCTTCCTGAAGTGAACCGGCAGGAATACCGAGCTTGAGAATTGATCCGTTTCCCGTAGACATGACATCCTCTCTTTGGTACGAACGATTCCGGTTTTTTACGGTTTCTCGCGAAGTGGGACAACGATCAGTCGCCCACACGGGAAGAAGACCGCGGATTATTGTATTTTAGGCGGCGGCGAAGTCTTTCCGCTACTTCTTGTGGTAAACCTCGGCCGGATCAAAGACCCGCTGGGCGATGACTTTCAAGCCCTCATCGGTCACCTGGCGGAAGAAGCAGCTCTTGTATCCCTCGTGGCAGGCGGCCCCGCCGATCTGCTCGACCTTCAGAAGAAGGGTATCGCGGTCACAGTCGAGGAAGATGCCGACCACTTTCTGGACATTGCCGCTCTCTTCTCCCTTGCGCCAGAGTTTGTTGCGGCTGCGGCTGAAGTAGACGGCACGGCCCGTGGAAAGAGTCTCGTTGTAAGCTTCTTCATTCATAAAAGCAAGCATAAGAACCTCACCGGTGGCGGCGTCTTGGGCGATGACGGGAAGAAGATTGCCGCATTTCGCGAAATCGGGGCGGGCATCGTCCGATGATGGGGTCGAAGACATTATTTCTCTCCTCCTTATTACGCGAAAAGCGCCCTCTGGCCGCTTTTCGCGGGCAACTACACAGATCTGCCCAAACAATCAACACCAAAGCAGGGCAGATGCTCCCTCGCATAGCTTATCAGATGTTCCCCGTATTTCTAGGGGTTTGCCCGCACCGGAAAGCAAAATGCCGCCCCCCCATGCCGGAAGAAAGGGGGGGGAAATTCTCTCTTATCGTCAAGGACGAAAAAAAACTCAAATTTTTCCCGGTTTGGGCCGATAAAATGATTAAGCACTTAGGCTGTTTCACTGAATGGCTGATATTAGGATGATATCAGCTAAAGTGACATCACTCCCCCGCGTAGATGGGGCGTTGTTGAAAGCGCAGTAAAGGAATACCATGTCTAAACAGTCCTCTCGACAGACCATTGTCGAGCCGCGGATCCCTACGGAAAGTGACGCCGCGGCTTTGGAGAAAGCCGAAAAGAAAAAGGCGGAGGCGATCGCCCGTGTCTGGAAAAAGTTCATTAAGGACCGTTCGAATCAGGATTTGCGAAATCAGCTGATCGAGAATTATCTTCCGCTGGTGCGGTATCATGGTGAACGGCTTTGGTCCCGACTTCCCGATGAAGTCGATGTCGATGATCTTGTCTCTGCCGGTATCTTTGGCCTGATGGATGCCGTGGACGCCTATGAGCCCGATCGTGGGGTAAAATTTGAGACCTACTGTGTTCCTCGTATTCGTGGGGCGATGCTCGATGAGCTGCGCAATATGGACTGGGTGCCGCGGCTGGTCCGTTCCCGCGCTCGAAAAATTTCTGAGGCCAATAAAGAGCTTTCGGATCGCCTGGGACGTCTCCCTTCCCGTGAGGAGCTGGCCCAGCATCTGAATGTCTCCAGCGCTGAGCTGGATCGGATGACCGCCGACGCCAATACCGTCAGTCTTGTCTCGCTCAATAAAAAGTGGTTCGAGACCGATGGAGCCAAAGATGTCAGTGAAATCGACCTTATCGAAGATCAAAAGAGCGAGGATCCGACCAGCCGGATACAAAAGCTCGATGTGATGCGTCTTGTGACCAAGGGACTGTCCCGCAACGAACGTATGATCCTGATCCTCTATTACTATGAGGAGATGACAATGAAAGAGGTCGGGATGACGCTCGATTTGAGCGAAAGCCGTGTCTCTCAGATGCATTCGAGCATCGTCAGCCGTCTGCAGCAGCAGCTTCGCGAGCGTCGGCCGGAATTTATCTAGCGTTCCCCATAAAACAGCGTCTGTTAAGGGGCGCTGTTTTTTCCAGGCAGAAAAGCAATGGCTCGGGAAGTGCCCGGGCCTTTTTTGCCGTGTTCTTTTTGTGTTTTTTGCCCGGCGGGGTATAATCTTCTTCGATGTTGGACTAAATCACCTGGGAGGAGCGCTTCGATGAGATCGTTCGCCGCGGAAGTTTTTATTTTGATCGTGTCCCTGTCGTTCCCGGTGATTGTTCTGACGGCTCAGGAACGATCGGCGGGGGAGCGGATTGTTCTGCGCGCCGCGGGGGTCGATATCCCGATGCGTTGGGTTCCCGCAGGGAGTTTTCAGATGGGGAGTCCCGAAGAGGAACCAGGGAGAGATTCGGCAGAAATTCCTCATAAGGTCACTCTTACCAGCGGTTTTTGGATGAGCGAAACCGAGGTGACACAGCGGCTGTACCAGGCGGTGGCCGGAGAGAATCCCTCGCAGTTTGTCGGCGACGATCTGCCGGTCGATACCGTCTCGTGGGATGATGCGGTTCTTTTTTGCGAAAAGCTCCAGACGACGCTGGAAAAAGATGAAGCGATTTCGGGGGTCCCCCTTTGCCGTCTTCCGAGCGAGGCGCAGTGGGAATATGCTTGTCGGGCCGGTGACACCGGGTCGGGGATCGAAAACCTCCCCGAGGCGGCCTGGTCGGGGGAGCCGACGGAAAGTGGATCGACCCACCCGGTGGGGACCAAAGCGCCCAATGCCTGGGGACTTTGTGATATGCACGGGAACCTTTGGGAATGGTGTGCCGACAGCTGGAACGATTTCACGACAGACGATCAGGTCGATCCCCTGACGCTGAGCAGTGAGTCGGAGGTTCGAATCGATCGAGGGGGATGCTGGGACAGTACCCCGGATTATTGCCGAACCGCCTGGCGCGGGGTTTATGAGCACTACCGCAAGAGTCGGTTTGTCGGTTTTCGGTTCGTCTTAATCGAGCAGACCGGCGAAAACCAGCAGTGATCGTCTTTTGAAACCCGCTCATTTGGGGGGGAGCGGGTTATGGACGTCGATTGGCCCTTCGGGGAAGGTCAAATCCTCGAGCTGGCGGTACATCGGGCAGTTGGAGCGCATCGGGATCGGGAGCTTTCGGTCGCGCCACATAATCATCGAGTCCTCCGGGAGTCTCCATCCCAACGAGGTGTAGTAGGGGACCATCGGCTCTTTGCAGAAGAGAATCGCGAAGGGATAGTTTCGCCTTTTGGCCTCCCGGAGCGATAAGTCGAGGAGTTTTCGTCCGATTCCCAGACGGCGAAAAGCGGGGGCAACCGATACCCCCTGAAAGCTGGCGACTCGGTAGCGCCAGTTCCAGCAGGTCGAGATCGTTCGCTCGACGACTCCCACATGACCGACAATGGCGGGGAGGGCACTTTTATCTTTCGGGCTCTTCTCGGTAGCCAGTGTGGTCCAGACCGGGGGGGCGTCGTGCCACGCTCTGCGTTTAGCGAAGACGTCGCGCCACTCGGGAAAGATTTCGGACAGATAGGCAACCAGCTGCCGGTCCAGCTGCGGGGAGATCGCTTCCTCAGGGATGATTTGGTAACGAATCGACCGGTCGTCCACTTCAGCTGCCATCGGCGCGAACAAACTCTTGGGGAATTGTCAAAGAAAGACAGACCCCGGCAAAAGCCGCTTTCGGCGTCTTTTGCCGGGGGCGGGGGAGACTATAGACCGCTACAGCGACAGGAGGTACTCGGTCAGGTCGCTGATTTCCTCATCGGTCAGGTCGCCGACGTTTCCAAGCACGTCGCCGTGGCTGCCGACCTTAAAGACATCCTCGAGATGGACATAGCGCCCGTCGTGCATGTAGGGGGGAGTACGCCAGATACCTCGGAGGGTCGGGGTATCGAAGTCGTCCCGCTGGTCGACCCCCTCCGCGCGGGAACCGACATCGTGCATCTTCATATCGGTGAAATACTCGCCGTAGTGGCACTGGGAGCAGCCTAGTTCCTCACGCTCGAAGATCGCTTTGCCGCGCAGCGCTTTTTCGCTGAGCTGACCGTCGACCAGGTAGGGGCTGGGAAGGGGCTCAAGCGCGCGGAAATATTCCTCGATATCGGTGAAGACCTCTTCGGGCTGGACGGAGAAGAGAATGTACTGGAAACCGGTTCGAATTGCCGTTTCTGCCTTGTCGCGGACACCATGCCACATTGCCGGCGGGGTATCCAAAGAGAAGAGCATTCCCTTGGCGTTCTTGGGGTTCCCGGTTCCATCGTTGAGCAGATCCCAGTTCAGTGCGTCGCTGCGGGCGTCGGGATGGCAGCTGGCACAGCTTTGCCAATGCTGGAAACAGAGAGTGGCGTCGTTCCAATGCAGCTCGCCGCGGCGCGCCGGCGTCATGAAATCGGCCGGATCGGGACCGAGTTCGAAGGATTTTGCCTTGGAACGGCGGGCCTTGGTATCGACCACATTGATCGAGTCACTGAAGTACATTCCCGCGTAGATCTTATCGCCGATGACACACAGCGAGCGGGGCGCCTTGCCAATGAGCTTGACACGCTTCTTGAGGCCGACGAGAAACGCCAGCTGCTGCGGAACCTGATCGGCCAGGATCGTGGTTCGCTCGTTGTAGTTCCCCGACGATTTGGCCTCCTCGATCGTTTTGGGGAGGGCCAAAAGCTTTTCGAACGCCTTCTCCATATCGACAATGCACAGCTCGTGGGTTCCCGCCAGACCGATGAAGACTTTTTTGCCGTCGGGCGAGGTGGTGATTGGCCAGGGGTTGGCGGCGCCGAGGTCGACATCGTCGAGGAGCACCGTATTGATGAACTCACGCTTGTCCGCGTCAATGATGCTGAAGCCGTTGGTGTTCATCCATCCGCGCTCCAACTGCGAGGTGGGGAGCTGGTAACGGGCCAAAATGGCCGTGGTGTAGACATATTTGCCGTCGGGCGACAGGCATATCCCATGCATACTGGAGCTGCCGTTCGGCAGACGGATGTTTTGTGTTTCTCCCGAGGCGATATCGATCGCCGAGATAACCGCGGCGACGTCGGCCTGATCGGAGGGGTCCAGCGGGAGGAAGTTCGCGACGTAGAGCGTTCGGGCGTCGTGGGTAATGACCGCGTCACACGGCTCATGATGCGCGGCGAAACGTCGCAGCTCGGTAAGCGTTTCGACGTCCATCTCGGCAACCGCGTTCTCGAATTGGCAGCAGACGTAGAGCTTCGATCCGTCGGGAGACAGAACCGGGCCGGTGGGGGAGTGCCCGGTTTTCCCTTGGCGAAGGATGGTGCCGTCGGCGGTGGATATGGCGTAGACGGTGCCCGGCTGGATTCCCGCGGTAACAAACATCACCGCGCCATCGGCTGACAGGGCCATCGCGTGGGGGACTTCGGGGATTGGCGCGGTCCGCTCGATCTCCATCGTCTCGGCGTTGAGCGTGACCAGTGCCGAGGCGTCTTTCTCAAGGACGTAGAGGCAGGAACCGTCCGGGGAGGGGACCATGTCGACAGGCCCTTTGTACTCCTGAGCGGAAGAGACCGCCGCGAAAAACAACGTGGCTGCCAGAAGTGCGGCGGCCAGACGGTTTGACGAAGCAAAACACGCGAATGTCATCATCTTTGCAGTTTCCGGTTAAGTGTTATTGGCTGTGTATTCCCTATTTTGACTGGACCGCTCTTTATTATGACCGAACCGCGGGGGGATTTCAAGTTCATTAGGACCATTTTGCCGTGACGAAAGGGAGAAATATCTAATTTTCGCTGTGAATTGAAGAGCGCAGCCCGAAAAAAGATTTTCTTTCGAGACGGATAAGGGATGTTTCCCCGCGCTTTAAAAAATGTTATAATGGGGGTGTCCGTTAATGAGAAAGGTCGTCATGCTCTCCCCTGGGGAGTGTCCAAAGCGAAAATGAGGATATCTTATGGGCGCGTTCGATTTTGTCAAAAAGGTAATGCCCAAACGGCTGAAGATTCAAGACCGCTTTCATGTCCGGAAAGAGATGATTTCCGGGACTATGTCTAAGTTTTATATGGTTGAGGACAAAGTCACCGGCGAGACATTCGGCTTGAAGGTCCTTGATAAAGAGAAGACCAAACAGTTTGAGGACCGCTTTAAGGTCCTGAAGGTGAAAAAACCGTCCGAGGGGGAGATCGCGATGAAGTTCGATAACCCCTACATCGCCAAGACCCTCGAGATTGGGACGACCGATCACGGGGAGCCCTACCTTTTGATGGAGTATCTGCATGGGACGGGGCTGAACAACATCCTTCTTATCAAACAAGATCTTCTGGCCGGCGGCCGGATGCGCTATATCCGTCAGTGCGCCGAGGCGCTGGCGCATGTTCACTCCAGGGGGTTCATCCACCGTGACTACTGTCCGCGGAATCTGATGTTCACCGGTGACGGTACGGCCCTGAAACTGATCGATTTCGGTTTGTCGGTTCCGAACCAGCCTCCGTTTACCGACGCCGGAAATCGGACGGGGACGCCGGCCTATATGGCGCCGGAATTGATCCGCCGCCATCCCACCAGCGAGAAACTTGATGTCTTTTCGTTCGGCGTGACGATGTATGAGCTGTGTACCCGTCAGCTTCCCTGGCCGACCGCGTCGCGGGGGGGACTGGCCGCGATGTCGCACGATCAGCCCGCCACCCCGATCACCGAATTGCGTCCGTCGATCAATCCCCGCTTGGCCCGGGCGATTCACAGCTGTATTCTTCCCAATCCGAAAGATCGCCCGTCGATGCAGGATTTCCTCACGGCGATCCGCACTGTCAAATACGAAGACGGCCAGTAAAGCTCGCGTTAGCGAAAGTTCCGGCTCTTATGCCACGAGGCGCGGCCCCGTTTAAAACGGGCGCCGCGTTTTTTCTTCCTGCCGCGCCGGTGGAAACCAGGTTTCTCTTTCTCTATAATGGCTAGGGTGTCTGGAAGAGGCCATCCATCCTGAGAGGAGCATTTGTGATAGAGCGTCTTTGTTTGCCGCTGTTTCTATGGGCCGCGGCGGTCGTTCCGACCGTTCTTGGGGCGGGGGAACCGCTGTGTGACCTGGTGGCCATCGATCGGCGCGCCGGGGAGATTGCCGCGGCGCTGGAGCGCTGTGATACTCCCTTGATTCCCCCGATTACCGAGCGCGGCAAATGGGAAACGCTGTTCGAGGCCGAGGAAGGGAAACAGCTGATCAAGGATGCCGAGAATTACCTTGACGCGCCGATTATCTCCTGTCCGGAAAAGATCTACAAAGAGGTTTTTGTCAACGGGAACCGATCCGGCGCCGAGAAACTTCTGGACGCTCGAAATCGCCGGCTCTATACTCTGGCTTTCGCCGAACTGATGGAGGCGAAAGGACGATTTCTCCCGGCGCTGGAGGAGACCATTCGCGATTTGTGCGCCTATCCGAGCTGGACCTATCCCGCGCACGATCCTGAGGGGGGGAAGATCTACGACGGCGCCTATGTCACCGCCGACCTTATCGCCACCGAACTGGGAGGGGATCTGGCGGTTTTTCGCCAGGCGCTGCTGGAGGTTCTCTCCGAAGAGACGAGCGCGCTTTTGGCGGGGGAGATTCAGCGCCGGGTTCTCGGACCGTACGAGACAGCGGTCCGCCAGGGAATCTATGGAGGTATGTGGTGGGTGAATAATCCCGGCAATTGGAATGCCGTGTGCCACTGCGGGACCGCGATGGCCGCTTTAACCCTTTGTGACGAGGCGAGCCGAAAAGCCTGGTTTTTGGCCTGCGCCGAATTTTTCACCACCAAGTATTTTTTGCGCGGGTTTACCCCCGACGGTTACTGTTCCGAAGGGGTGAATTACTGGAATTACGGATTCGGCAGGTTTACCTGTTTGGCCGAAATCGCCTATCGTCAAACCGGCGGCGAAGTCAATCTCTACCGCGCCGATCGGGTTCGCGAAACGGCCCTGTTTGGCGCGCGGTCGATACTCAAGCCCGGTTTTCCTCCTACCATCGGCGATTGTACCCTCACCGCCCGGCCCGATCGCCGAATGCTTGGCCTATTGAGTATTCGGCTCGGTTTGGGATTGGTCCAGGATGAAACGCGGTTCCGTGCCCGGCCCGTCGACTTCGGGATCGATTTCGGGATCGAGGCGCCGCTGATCGCTTATTACTTTCAAAGCGGGGATCTTTGCCCGGTGGTTGACACGATAGCCGAGGATGCGAA
>CADBTE010000423.1 GCA_902797455.1 uncultured Planctomycetota bacterium
CTTCAGTCGGTCCGTCTGCGCGCCGATCAGAAGGAAGACGGCTCGTGGGTGCTCAACGGCGTGAAGCGGTTCATCACCAACGGCTGCGGCGAGATCCTTCTTGTTTTGGCCCGCAGCGAGCACGAGATTGCCGACGGCCGCGGGCTGAGTCTGTTCATCGCCGAGCGCGACGATACCGTGAAGATTCGCCACCTCGAGAGCAAACTCGGGATCCATGGGTCGCCGACCTGTGAGATGACCTTCACCAATACCCCGTGCAAGCTCATCGGCGAGCGGCAGCGCGGCCTGATCACCTACGTTATGGCGCTGATGAACGGCGCGCGTCTGGGGATCGCCGCCCAGTCGCTCGGGGTCGCCGAGGCCGCCTCGCGGCTGGCCCGCGAGTACGCCGCCTCGCGCGAACAGTTCGGCGCGCCGATCGAAAAGCTCGCCCCGGTCGCCGAGATGATCTCGGACATGCGTGTTCAGATCGAGGCGGGGCGCGCCCTGGCTTACGAGACCGCGCGCGTGTGCGATATCGAGAACAACACCAATCGTCTGCTGGAGCGCGCCGCCGATACGCTCGACGCCGCCGAGGCGAAAGAGATGAAGAAGACCTCGCGCCAGCTCAAGAAGCTCAACTCGATGCTCACCCCGATGAGCAAGTTCTACTGCAGCGAGATGTCGATCCGCGTGACGAATGACGCCATCCAGGTGATGGGCGGAAGCGGCTATATGAAAGACTACCCGGCCGAGCGCTACGCGCGCGACGCGAGGATCACCACGATCTACGAGGGAACCAGCCAGCTGCAGGTCGTCGCCGCGATTCGCGGCCTGACCAGCGGCGCGTTCGGGAGCTATCTCGACGGCTTCGAGGCGACCGTCTACGAGGCCGCCGAGCTGGAGGAACTCAAGGCGAAGCTGAAGGAGGCCCGCGCGCTGCTTGATTCGGCCATTGCCCAGGTCAAGGGAATGGGGAGCGATTATCTCGATCTTTCCGCCCGCAAGCTGGTCGAAAGCGGCATCGCCATTTTGATCGGCCATTACTTCCTCGGCCAGGCCGCCAAGAACGACTACAAGAAGAAGGTCGCCGGCTATTGGATCGCCACCCGGATGCCGCTGGTCCGCATGAACTGCGAGAAGGCGATGTCGGGGAACAGTCAGGCGATCGACGACTACCTTGATTTCGCCGGGTGCTGAAAAAAGCGCTGGGGCTTTGCGTAAACCGCGCGCCGCGAAAGCGCGCGGTTTTTTTATCGATGGATAAAAGTATTCACAGGGAGAATATCTCGATGAAATACCGATTCGGAATGTTCGCGGCTTTTTTGTGCGCGATGGTTATTGCCCTGTCCGCCCGGGGGGCGCAGGTGACGATCGATTCCCCGCAAAAACTGGTTCAGGGGGTGGTCACGGTCGACGGGGAGATTTCGCTCGATCTGAACTTCTGCGGCCGGGCGGTTCTCATCGATTCGCCGCTGGGACTGATGTTTGAGGACGGGGCGTACGGCCCATTGTCGCTTCTGAGGATCGAAACGCGTCAGATCAACAACAGGTGGGAAAACCGGTTCGGGCGCGGCCGCGACGTTCGGGACCGCGCGGCGGAGGTGACTGTCTATTGCAAAGAAACGACGGCCCCGAATCGCCAGATCGCGGTGGTTCTGCGCGCCTATGACGACGGTTTCGCTTTCCGATACGTCATCGCGGGGGAAGGGGAGAACTGGGTTCTGACCGAAGAAAAAACCCGCTGCCGGTTCGATTCGGATCTGACCTGCTGGGCGGCAAACGTGAAGAAGCTGGACACTTCCAGCGAGGCCAGATACGAGAAGACGCGCCTTGGCGAACTGTCGGCGGAGGGAATATACACCTTTCCGCTGGTCGTGACCGGAGGTTTCGGCTGCGCGGCGCTGGCCGAAGCCGGCGTCACCGATTGGCCGAAGGCGCATTTGCGTTCGGTTCCGGGAGAAAACGCCGTTTCGGTCGGATTCACCCCGCGAAAAGACGGCCGTCACCTGGCGGCGGGAAATCTGCCGCTTCAAACGCCGTGGCGGGTGGTCCTGCTGGGGAAAACGGCGGTCGATCTGGTCAATAATTCCGGGGTGATTCTCAATCTCAATCCCCCCTGCGCGATCGCCGAGGACGATTGGATCCGGCCCGGCGCGTCGAGCTGGGATTGGTGGGCGCACAGCAACAGTGACCTGACGATCGAACACTTTAAGGAGAAGGTCGATCTGGCGGCCCGGATGGGATGGCCGTACACGACGCTCGACGCCCCGTGGTACGGTTCCCGAGGGGTCAAACGGGAAAAGGTGATGTTTGAGGGGGAACTGCTCGATCTTCCGAAAGAAGGCCAGGTCGATATTCTTTCCGGCCGCGAGGACTTTGATATTGACGAGGCGCTTCGTTACGCGAAGGAGAAGGGCGTCGGGGTTTTCCTCTGGCTGTACCGCGCCGATTTAAGGGCGTGCGGCGAGGAGCGCGCCTTCCGGTTCTACCATGACAAGGGCGTGGCCGGACTGAAGATCGACTTTCTCGATCGGGAGGATCAGGAAATGGTCGAGTGGGTCACGAAGACGCTGCGGCTGGCGGCCAAGTATCACCTGATGATCAACTTTCACGGCATCTATCCGCCGAGCGGCGTGAACCGGACATGGCCGAACTTTATCACGCAGGAAGGCATTCTCGGAAACGAGTACAACAAATGGAGCGATCAGGTGACGCCGGTCCATTCGCTGACCCTCCCCTATACGCGGTATCTGCTCGGTCCCGGGGACTTCACGCCGGGCGGATTCCTCAATCGCCACCGCGAGACGTTCAAAGCGCAAAATGGTGCGGCAAACGATGCCTGTCAGATGGGGACGCGCGCCCTGGCCCTGGCGCAGTGCGTGATTTACGATTCCCCGCTCATGACGCTGTGCGACACGCCGGAACATTACCTCGACGCAGCGGGGACCCAGATGCTCAAGAACCTTCCCGCCTGCTGGGACGAAAGCATCGCCCTGGCCGGTGACATCGGCGATTATATCGTGATGGCGCGGCGCAGCGGCCGGACGTGGTATCTTGCGGCGATGAACGCGGGGCCGCGGCGCTCGGTCGATGTGACGCTGGATTTCCTCTCTGAGGGGACGGCCTGGAACGCGGACCTGTATACCGACGCGCCTGATTCGGACGAAAACGCCGAAGCGCTCGCGGTTTCCCGTGAGGTGTTTCAAGCCGGCCAGACCGTGACGATCGACATGGCCCGAGAAGGGGGATGGAACGCGGTCCTGACCGAGGAGTAATC
>CADBTE010000424.1 GCA_902797455.1 uncultured Planctomycetota bacterium
CTTGTTGCCGTTGAGCTGTTCTTTCGCGTAGCGCGGAACGGCCTGTTTGTGCCAAAAGACCTCAACGTTTTCCCCCTCAGGTTTTTTTGATTCTGACATAGATGTTTCGCTCCAGCTTTTGCTTCCGGAAACTTGTTTCCGGTATGGTGATCAATCGATGATACCGGCTTATCGACTCTTTCCGGCTAAATCAACCAATAACTTAGGGAATCTACCATAATTCCTATAATCAGACAAGTGTACTTTAAAACGAAAAGATGATTACTTGCTACAATAACAAGTTGTTGTAGCGTTATATTCGTCCCGTTCGGCGGTTGGTGTTACTTCGATTCAGCCCCGGCCGATTTTTGGGCGAGTTTTTCTTCGGCGGCGCTCAATCGGGAGTAAACCGGCCGAAGCGCTCTTGGGGAAGCAGAAAGATCGCGGCCGAGTTTCGCGACCATCGCGGACAGCGGCGTTTGCGTGGGGGGGAGAAACCGATCTTCGAACTCGGGCCGGCGCGCGGGCGCTTTCCCCAGGAAGAAGAGGGGGAACGTCCGGCCGTCGGGCATCCGACGCTCTTTGGGCGCGCAGAGCCATTGCTCGGTACCGATGAGACGAAAGCCCGGTTCCAGAGGGATGGCGGCGCCGGGGGTGATGAGGAATTCCCGAGCGGTGACCTCACGCCGCTGGGCGTCGAGCCCCGCCGAGACGACGAAGCCCTCGGGGGCGTTTGGGAGAGGCCGCTGCGCCGCACCGAGCGCCATGGCTTGGAGCGTATCGACGCCGACTAAGTCAACTTTTTTGCCTGAACACGACAGCCCCCAGGCGAGGATATTGGCGCAGGTGACACCGACCCTCAGACCGGTGAACGATCCCGGTCCGACCGCCACGGCGATCCGATCGATCCGGCCTCGGTCGATCTGCCCATCGGCCAGAAGGCGCTCGATCGCCGGCAGGAGCGATTCGGCGCTGCGCAAGTCTTGGGGGAGGCAGCGGCTTAAGGGGGGATCGCTTTGGGAGAGGAAGGCGATGCTCCCCGTAATGCCGGTGGTTTCGATGGCCAGAATGTTCACGGAGTTTTTCCTTTCGCTGAGTCTCATTGTAATCGGCATTAAAAGGGAGGGAAGGACCGGTTCGAGGCGACACTGTTTCCGTTTCCCGAGCGTTGGGGGGACTCGACAAAAACCAAGAAATTTCGGATAATAGCCGGATAATTGCGTAGTATTGGGAATTGACCACTTGATCCCTTGAACAACATTTAAGGGGGAGCCATTGAAACGGGCCATCATCAGCGATATTCACAGCAACCTGGAGGCGTTTCAGGCCGTTTTGGCCGACATTGACTCGCAGGGGATCAACGATATATACTGCCTCGGCGATCTGGTGGGCTACGGGCCGAATCCGCTGGAGTGCATCGACCTTCTTTTCAGCTTAGGCAGCCGAATCAAAGTCTGTCTGCTGGGAAACCACGACAACGCGGTGCTGTTCGATCCGGATGGGTTCAATCCGGTGGCCGAAAGAGCGGTCTTCTGGACCCGCAAGCGGCTGGAGGAAGATCGCTCCCCTCACAGTGAGGAGCGTTTGATCTTCTTCGGCGAGCGGCAGCGCAGTTTCCGTGAGGGTGATTTAATGTTCGTCCACGGTTCCCCCCGAAACCCCCTGAACGAATACGTCTTCGCCGACGACATCTACGACGAAGGAAAGATGGAAAAGCTCTTCTCTCTGGTTCCGCGCTACTGTTTCCAGGGGCATACCCACGTTCCGGGTATCTTTACCGAGCGGAAGCTGTGCAACTATTGCCTGGCCGATCTGGAGAACAACCGTTTCGAGCTCGACGGTCAAAAGCTGATGATCAATGTCGGTTCGGTCGGACAGCCCCGCGACCGTGATCCGCGCGCCTGTTATGTCGTGATGGAAGATGACCGCTGGATTGAGTATCGCCGGGTTCCCTACGATATCGAGACGACCTGTCAAAAGGTCTACGCCATTGACGAGCTCGATAACTTCCTCGGTGACCGTCTGAAGATCGGCAAGTGATCGATTCGGCTCATGCCGTTTTTACAGAACCATCAAAAAGCCAACGATAGAAGTTTTCCTTCGCTATGCCGACTCCTTCCCTTCCGCCGCTGACCCCTCCGGCTATCCCCTCCGGCCGATCCGCCAGAGAAGAACCGAAAAAAGGTTCGAATTTCTTCTTCATCGTCATGATGACCCTTCTGATCATCTGGTCGCTGCGCCTCCTTAATAAGCCGAACGAGCAGCAGCTGCAGGAATTGGCCGGGGGCCAGTCGCAGACGGATGACGAATCGAGCCAGCCGCTGGAGCCGATGCCGCTCCCCGGCGAGGAAGATTCCGCCGCCCGATTGGCGCAGCTGGGCGACGACGCTGTGGCCGCGGCGGCGCCGCAAAAAACCGCGTTCACCACCCTCGGTTCGGCCGATCCCGATTCCCCCTATCGGATGCTGGTGACGCTTTCGACGCACGGCGCGAGCATTCGTCGTTTGGAACTTAATGAAGATCAGTACCGCGACTGTTCCGACACGAGCGGTTATCTCGGTCAGATCGTCGCCGACGAGTCGATCTGCGCGAAAGAACTGGCCGACGGTCTGCCGGGGGTCGCCCTGCAGGTCGTGGGCGCCGGTACCCCGGCAGCGCTCGCCGGTCTGAAGGTCGGCGACCGGATCTGCACCGTTCAGCTGAAGAGTCACCGCAAAACGGCCCCCGCCGATGAAGTCGAGGTGACTTCGTTCGACGCTCTGCGCGATGTTTTGCTTCAATCGCGCCCCGGCGAGACCGTGACCCTGGGGGTGCGCCGCGCCGGCCAGGCCGGTGACGATCCCTCGATGGAGTCGGTCGACGTGGTTCTGCGCGACGCGCCGATCTCGCTGCTGCGTCCCTGTTCGGCGGTGGCCAACTACGATGATTACAAGAACCTCGCCGGACTTCAGGGGGGTGTTCTTCCCGAAGAAGACGACTACGACGTCGAAGGTCAGTTCGAGAAGTTCTCTTTGACGCGCCGGCGCAATACCGATCCGGCCTCGTTCCTGATGACGCTGGCCGAGTATGATTCTGATACCAAACTCCCTTGGCCGAAGATCGCCCCCGCCGCCCGCCGTCAGCCGGCCTCCCTCGCCGCGCCGCGTCAGATCGACCGTGAGCTCCCCGACCTGGCCTACAGCGACGGCCAGTGGTCCGAGTTATCCAGCAGTCTGCGCGGCGGCGATTGGGAGCTGGTCGCCGAGGAAAGCGATCAAAGCCAAGCGGTCTTCCGCAAGGTTCTCCTCGGTCGAAAGCTCCAGGTGCGCAAGGTCTATCGCCTGGAGCCGACCGGTCAGGAAAACGGTGTGCGCCGCTATCACCTCACCCTCGACATCCAGTGGCGCAACCTCGATCCGGACGCCGGCCACACGATCTCGTATTTCCTCGATGGTCCTACCGGGCTGCCGATCGAGGGGGCCTGGTATTCCTCCGGCCGAAAGACCGGTCCCGGCTGGGGGGTCTACGGCCTGCGCGATATGGTCCTCGGGCTGAACCAGGGGCGGGTGCTTCAGGTGATCCGCTGCAGCGAGATTGTCGAGCGCGACAAACCGCAAAGTGATAAGGTCGACCTCACCTATATGGGGATCGATACGCAGTATTTCCAGTGCACGCTGATTCCGTCGGCCGACGGCGCGCCGTGGGAGTGTGAATATCTCCCGATGCGCGTCGGTGCGGCGGTCGCCGGTCTTCCGACCTTTACCGACACCTCGTTCCGGCTGAAGAGCCCGTCGATCTCGCTGGCCAAATCGGGCAGCGACGGGGACAGCGCCTCGCACTCCTACACGATCTTCGCCGGCCCGAAGCAGCAGAAGATCTTAAACGCCTACGGACTGGGAGATACCCTGGTCTACGGCTGGTTCTGGTTCATCGCCAAGCCGCTGGTGGCCATTTTGAACTTCTTCCGGAATTTCCTCCATCTCAACTGCGGCGTGGCGATCATTCTTTTGACGGTGATGGTCCGCCTGATTCTCTTCCCGCTGAGCCGCAAGTCGGCGTTAAGCTCGATGAAGATGCAGCAGATTCAGCCGCAGCTCAACGCCCTGAAGGAAAAGTACGCCGATAATCCGCAGCAGATGATGGCCGCTCAGCAGGCCCTCTGGAAGAAAAACGGGGTCAATCCGCTGGGGGGGTGCCTGCCGGTTTTCCTCCAGATGCCGATCTTCATTGGTCTGTACAAGGCCCTGTCGCTCGACGTCAATCTCTACGGCACCCCGCTTCTGGGTCGGGCGATCCGCTGGTGCAGCAATATGGCCGCCCCGGATATGCTGGTCGACTGGAGCGAGATGTGGAATCATATCGGCTGGAACGGCTTTAATTTGGGGCAGGGGATGCTCAAACTTGGGCCGTACTTCAACCTGCTCCCGATGCTGACGATCATCTTGTTCCTCGCTCAGCAGAAGTTCATGATGCCCCCTCCGACCGGGACCGAGGCCGAGCAGGCGCAGCAGCGCTCGATGCGCCGAATGATGAACTTCATGATGATCTTCTTCGGCTTTATGTTCTTTAAGGTCCCCAGTGGGCTGTGTATTTACTTCGTCGCCTCGAGTTTGTGGGCGATCTTGGAGCGCAAGTTCCTCCCGAAGCAAAAGCTCGCGCCGATCGGTGAGGCCGATGTTATCGACGTTTCCCCGATTCCGGCCAAAGAGCCGGCCGCCCCCAAGGGGCCGACGTCGCTGCGCCGCAGCCGCGCCGACCGTGACGGCGGCGCCGCCAAGAAGCCCGGCGGACTGAAAGGGTGGTGGAACGAGGTTCTGGAGCGGGCCAAGGAGCAGCAGAAGCTGGCCAAGGCCGAGGCCGAGCGCCGCAGCCGCGCCGCCGGACGAGACACCGGGCGGAAAAAGCGGCGGTAAAGCAAAAGCGCGCCGGAAGAGGCGTAAAAAAAGGGGAATCAAACGATCCCCCCTTTTTTTGTCCCAAGTGTTTCGGCGAATCAGATATCCGACGACGGGGCGGGGGTCAGGAAGAGGTTGAGGATCTTCGTGGCCGTGTTGGCGAAGTCCGGGTGGGTGCTAAGTTCTTTCCACTTCGGCGAGCTGACAAACTCGTTCCAGCCGGCGATCCGCTTGTCGTTGTTCTCGAACGAGAGCATATAGGTGATGTTCGGCATAAAGTTGCCGAAGACCGTCTCGGAGAAAAAGACCGGGTTCATCCCGCAGGCGCGGAACAGATCGAGCTCTCCGCGGGTGTCGAACATCTCCCGCTTGGCGCGGTTGCGGTCCAAGCTGGGGCTGTAGTAGCGGCGCAGCTGAAGCACGCGGTCGGGGGATTTGTTCGGAACGTCGACCAGCGGGCAGTGCGGGAAGGTCCGGTGGAGCGAAACGTCGAAATTGTCCATCTGGGCAAAATCGCGGGTGAACTCGGGACGGTCCCCATCGGCGATCTTTTCGAGAAGATCGTCATGAACACCGGCCAGTTTCGCCAGACAGGGGGATTCGGTCACGAGGATCACCGCTTTCTTCCAGCGGGGGTCGAACGAGGAATCTCCCTCGTGCAGCGCCTCGTTGACGGTGAACAGGCCGACCCGCTCAAAGCCGATCGCCTTATGGTTCTTAACGACACACTTGTCGATCCCCTCCAAAAGGGCGGCTCGGGCACCCTCGTCCGAGGCCCAGAAGGTCTTGATCTGGACCCAGCGGCGCGGGTCGCCGCTGTCGCTTAAAGCCGCTTCGGCCTTTAAACCGGCGGCAGAAACGGCGGCCAGACCGGCGGCGGATAAAAACGCGCGTCTTTGCATGGTTCGTGTCTCCTGATTTTAGGTGGCAGGTTTATTCCTTACGGTACACTGAAAACCTTGGTTTGTTCGTTACGAACGGGGGTCGAAGAACAGTTCCTCGTCGACTTCCCCCTTGGTGAGATTCTCGCGGCGCATCACCAGACGGCCGTTTTCGATCTGGCCGAGGATGATCGTCCGATTTTTCTCTTCCCCCGCGCCGCCGTGCATCTGAACCCAGCCGCGGTTCTCATCGGCCATTTCGGCCTTGATGGGGTTATGAAGGTGTCCGGTGACGACGACCTGAACTTTGTACTTGTTGAGGACCGGTGTCCAAAGCTCGGCGCAGCGCCTCTGCCAGTAGGCCCAGCCGTCGAGAATCTCGCCGGGGTTGGCGTTGGGGTCTTTGGCGTACAGCGGGATATGGCACGCGGCGACGACGAACGGCGCCGAGGCGATTTCCGGGCGGTTGAGCGTCTCTTCGAGCCACTCGGCCTGAAGAACACGCATGGCGTCGAAATTCGACAGGCCGCTCCAGATCGGATGGAAATCGGGCTTGTCCTCGCCGGTGTCCAGACCGATAATGGCGACCGGACCGATGCGGTAGGCGAAGTTGTAGATGAGCTGATGGTATTTGGGGCAGGTTTCATTCTGAGGAAGGAAAATCTGTGTCAGCTTTCTGGCCCACGGGCCGCGGTGGTCGTGGTTGCCGCCGGTCAGGAAAGCGGGGCGATTCGAGTTCCAGGGAGTGTCGGCCGCCTTGAGAATACCTTTGATCGCCTGATCGGCCGAATTGGTGTCGTTGAGATGATCGCCGTTCCAGATAACACACTCCGGTTCAAACTCGTCGATTCTCTTGGCCAGCGCCTGGAGATAAGGAATCGTCTCGTGCGTGTCGCTGAAGATGGCGAATTTGGCCGTATCGGCCGTCTCGTCGGCGGTGGTGAAGGTGTTCACCTCTCCGTAGACCGGATCGCCGGCGAAGAGCTTGCCGTAACGGATGAACTCCATCCCCTGGGTGACGGTGCGGTAGTAGTAGGTGGTGCCGGGCTGAAGGCCTTCGATCTTCGCCGATAGGAAGCGCTCGTCGAAGACGTTCAGTCCGCCGACGCTGCTGCGCGCGATATTCCCCAGATCGGGGGTCGTTCCCCACTCGACCCAGCCGGCGGACGGCCGCTCAACGGACCAGGCGACCGAGATGGAATCTTTCGTCGGCCGCTGCAGAAGCGCTCTGGAGGGATCGGGATGGTCGAGCGCCTTTTTGAGTTCTTCGTCTTCGAGCGGGGGGTTCTTCTCGACCTTCGCGTGCGCCTTGGAGGCCGCCGCGGCCAGACCGAGGGAGGCGAGAATACCGAGGAACGGACGTCTTTTCATGAGTGATCTCCTTGGGTGAATGATTATTTGAGGGTGAATAATTATTTGTGATTGGGGTCGGCCGTCAGGTCGGCTGCTTTGGCCGAGAGAAATTCAAGCAGCCGGTTCGGTTCGACTTCCACCGCCATATTGATCGCTCCGGCGTTGATAAAGATCGTGTCGTAGAGGATCAGCGTCTCGTCGAAGAATGTGGGGAACGGTTTTTTCATCCCGATTGGGGAGCATCCCCCGCGGACGTAACCGGTGATATCGCGCAGCTCCTTGACGTGGATCATCTCGACCCGCTTATCCCCCGAGGCGCGGGCGACTTTTTTCATGTCGAGCTCGCTGTCGGAGGGGACGCAGCAGACGAGGAAACGGTTCTTGTCCCCCCGAAGAACGAGGGTTTTAAAGATCCTCCCCGCCTCTACGCCGAGCGATTGACTTGTTTTAACGCTGCTCCAATCCTCGTCGTGGACGTCGTGCGACTCGACGAGGGTATACGGAACATTCCCCCGCTCCAGAAGGCGGCAGACGTTGGTTTTGGGGACACTGGGTTTATCTTTCAAGGGTGGTCTCCTTCGCCGGAGGAATAGGGCAGGTCGGGGACCGGTTCGGTATCGAGGATCGGCCAGATGAGCTCGCCGCGTTTTTGCGCCTCCTCGTCACGGAACGCGCCGAGCCGGGGGGCGTTGCAGTCCATCCAAAGGATCAGCGCGTGACGGTCCTCGTCGCAGACCGCCTGGCGGTGGTTTTCGTCGAAGAGGATCGATCCGAGTTTCGATTCCGAGGAACCGAAGCGCCCCGGATACGAACGCGATCCGCCGTGGGGGCCGCGCGTGACGGTCTCCCCGCGCATTCCCCCGCTGAAATAATAGATCCAGGGGCGCAGGTCCTCGTGACTCATCGTCACCGGCACGATGTTGTTTTCCGCATGGCAGGGGATACAGCTCTTTTCCAAGATCGGCTCAACGCGCCGGTAGAAGTTCATCGGCTCGACCGGGCCGCATTCCGGCTGGAGGGTCGACGGTTCGCGGCCGAACGCTATGGCGCTGCCGCGCTGCGGCTGATTTTCCGTCGCGGCGTCCTGTGGCTCATGACAGCCGACGCACAAAAAGTGTTCGCCCGGATGGACGAAGGTCACTGAGCGCATCGTCTGAACCGCCCGGTAGTCGGCGTCGAGAATCTGGAAAATCAGCTCCTTCTTCGCCGGGGCCCTGAAGAAGACGCTTCCATCTTCCTCGACCGGGACAATACCCAGCGGAATGCGGGGCGTATTCTCGGTCGCGTAGCCGATCCAGGGGGTGTCCATCCAGGGGTTCGGCTTCGGGATATCCTGAAGAACACGCAGGTACTTGATCGGGCGATCCGGGGGAAGGGGGAGATCGGCCATGCGGACATCGACGACCCCAATGGTCGCGCGCTGGTCGGCTGCGGCGAAGTCCTCTCCTTGGGTGGTCCGTCGGGGGATCACCGGCGGCTTGGGACGGGAGGCCAATGGAATCGGTTCGCTCAGACGCAGGCGAGGGTCGTAACCGATCGGAAGCAGCTCGCGCTCGCACAGCAGCTCTTCATTCCCCCAGCGGTCGAGAAGGATCAGGTCCTCCCAGCGGTTGCAAAGGTACAGATCCTCGTTGAGCGGCCAGGGAGAGCCGTAGCAGGACTGTCCCCGGTCGACTCCCTCGGTTTCGGGGAAGGGCTCGTAGGGGGTCAGACGGCGGATTTGACTCATGTGATGGTCATCTTCGGCGCGCGGGTCGAGCAGGCACAGCGATCCGTAGGTCTCGCCGTGATGGGGCGCGGCGGTGAAGATGTATTTGTGTGAGTCGGGGATCGCGCGAAACTGCATCTGCGTGCAGGGCAGTCCGCTGGGGGCGTCGTCACAGCGGCCAAAGCGATGGTCGCCGTGCCGGACCGGGTCGGCCGCCATCTGGCGGTCATCCCAGAAGGTGAACCACGGCTGAGGATAGTTTCCCTGCGGGGAGCGGGGATTGCTTCCGTCGGGGGCACTTGTCCAGAGGGTGGAACCGAGGCAGTTCTCGCGGTCGACGTAGTCCCAGCGGGTGTACAGGAGCATCCCGTTGTTATCGACCGACGGCTGCCACTCGCTGGTCTCGAAGAAACTGATCGGGTAGATGTCGGTCCCATCGGGTTTCATGCTGTGCAGCACCGAGGTGGTGACACGCAGATCGGCTCCCTCGCCAAAGCAGCGAATGAACCCCCCGCGCCGTTCCGAGGCGAAGACCAGCCGAGAGTCGGGCAGCTCGCAGACGTCGAAGTCGTTGTAGGGGGAGTCGGTCAGCTGCGTGAGCGTCTTGCCGTGGAAGGTATCGTCGAGCGTCAGTTTGAAGAGATTCCAGGTGGTGTCTTTGGTCCAGATCCAGCGATGCTCTTGGGAGCCGGTGTGCGAAAAGTAGACGGTCTTCCCGTCGTAGGAGAGCTCCGGGGCGTAGAACGAGCCGTAGTCGAGCCGCCGGCCCGACAGCCGGGAGCAGACTTCCGTCGGGGTGACGGGGATATCCTCGAGGAGATTTCTCACGCTTGGGGATTTCTCCCGCCAGCCCTCCAGAACGAAGAGCCCGCCGCCGCGGATCGAGTTAAAGCCGTAGATCTGGGTCGCCATGTGGCCGCCGATCCGGTCGTTGTGGTGGGGGTTCGTCAGACGGCAGCCGGCGTAGCAGCCCCGCGCCAGGAAGAGGACGCGGTCGAGCCGCTCGAGCGCCGGATCGAGCATCATAGCCCGGCGCCGAAGCGCCGAGACGAGGAAGAAATCGGCGGTGAGCGCTTCTTCGGCTCCGGCCGCCAAGTCGCTTTCGATCGCGTCGGTGAGGCGCTGAAGATCCGCCTTTAGCGCTTTCGTGAGGTCGTTTTCGTCCAAGCCGAAGAGTATATCACCGGCGCGGCGCGCCACGACCTGCGCCGGGACCCGTTCTCCCTCGGCGATGAGCGTCTCGGGATCGTTCACCTGGGTGTCAGCGCCCCGGGGCAGCGGGATCTCTCCGGAGATCTGCCGCTTAAGCTCAATGTACTGTTCTCCCCAGAAGGCGAAGACGCCGGGACGAAAATCCTCGGCGCTGACCGAGGTGATCCCCAGCTCGCGGGCGCGGCGGTTGAACGCTTCCGGTTCGATACTCGCCATTGGGATGTTCTTCGCGGGATGATCCCCGGGGGGGACTTCGAGTTCCATTCCCCCAGTGGGGAACAGATGCTCGACCTGGTCGGCCAGGGAGTTGAACACCACGATCGTTTCGCCCAGATCACCGGCCAGTTCACCTTCGACACGAAAACTCCCGGTGGAAGAGGAGGGGAACAGCGCCGCGGCGTCGGCCAAGGTCAGCGGGGTAGGGGGGATCTTTTCGGCCGCCGGCTGGTCGGTCTCGGGGGGTTGCCGCTGCGCGGCGTCGTCGGCGGGGGTCAGGCGAAGAAGGGTACCCTCGTCAACAGCCAGCGGCTCTTGGGGAAGGGCGGTTTGTATCTTGTTCCCCAAACTGATCCTCAGGTCGCCGAAGGCGATTCGAGAGGGGAACGACTGCTCAACAATGTTCCCAATCGACAGTTTGCCGCCCGTGGTATCGGCCTCGGGACGGTCAATCGCCAGGGTCCCCAGCTGCTGGCCATCGGCATAAAGCTCAAGGTGGTCGCTTTGAAGCAGAAGCTCGAAGAAGTGCCACTGATCGTCGGTGAAGGCCTTCCCGCTTCGCAGGTGATCCGCGGGGCTGTTGTGCGGCAGATAGACCGACAGCTCGCCGGTGTGCGCGTTGGTGAACAATTCCCAGTGGGCGGCGGATGACTTCGGCTCGAAGGCCAGGAGAATGTTGAACCCTTTGGCGTCGGGGATCTTGGCCCAGAGCGAAACGGTGATCGGCCGGGGGTCGAGTTTCTGTCCGACCGACATGGTGAACACCGAGCCGCCCGGACGCCAGGCGGGGGCAAATCCGTCACGCATAGGGGGGAGGATTTCGAACCCACGCGGGGGATCGAGCGCCGTATCGTACGGCGAGACACGGTGAATCGTCGGCGGAAGCTGCCCCGACGCGCGCGGAGGGAAAAGGGAAAACGAAAGGAGAAGCGGCGCGAGCGCGGCAAAAACGACAGCGTGGGCGTGTTGTAATCTCATGGGGGTCACGGTTGAAACCTGCGGGGGGAGGTTTTGCGATTCTTCTGCAATACACGGTTATTTTATCGAAACCGCCCCGTGAAGTCAAACTTTTCTCTCCGCGGGGGAGAAAAAAGACCCCTTGCCCGGACAACGAAAAAACAGTACGCTGGGCGCCGTAACTGTGGAAATCCGACTCGGACCAAAGACATAGGTTAAAAAATATAAGGACCTGGGAAAGCCGTTTTTTGTATGGACCGGAATTTTCGACTCCCCCGATATGCGTTTCTCTGGGCGGCGGTGCTGGCTGTCTGCGTGACAGCCGCGCGGTCTGCCGGTGAGGAAAACGGCGGTATCGTTTCGTTCTCGGCGCAGATCGCCGCCGATGATACGCCCGTCTGCTCGGCGCCCGGCACCGGTAATTACTACGCGACCGGAACCTTGCGTGCCGGTGACATTGTTGAGATTTTCTATAAAAACGAAAACGGATGGTGCGCGATTCGTCCCCCCGAGGGGAGTTACTCTTGGGTGAACGGCCAATTCGTTCGGCCCGCGGCCGACGGTACCGGAACTATTATCTCTCCGAGTCCCGAAAAAGAGGTTCCGGTTCGTGTCGGCGCCGATTCGGTACTCAAGAGTACCGGCGTGCAGGTGGGCTTAAAGAGCGGCCGAACCGTGACCATCCTGGGCGAAACCACGCTCACCGGAGGGAAGCGCTGGTATCGGATCGCTCCGCCGTCAGGGGAGTTCCGCTGGATCCATCTCGACGCGCTGGTTCCCAACGACCTTCTGGCGCAGGTCCCCGATCGTCTGGTTCGCCAAGCCGATGTCCAGCCCGAGGCCGAGACGGCCGCGGCGGCTGCGGAGGAACTTCCGCAGTCGATTCTCCATCCCGTTCGGCCCGCGGCGCCGGCGGGTACCGCGGCGATGGATGAGTTCCATCTGGAATTGGCCAAATTGCAGCGGGATTTGTTCAATACTGTTGAGCGCTCGGGGACGATCGAGGCGTATGAGCTGCTGATCGAGCGCGCGGCGACCCTCTTCAGCGCGGCGGTCGACGACGCGCAGCGGACCGAGGCGCAGCAGATCTATCAGCAGATCAAGGCGTATCGCAACGGGGCGATTCCCACGACCCTTTACAACGCCTCGGCGGCGATGCCGCAGTATGCCGAGACGACCCTCTACGCGCATCCGCTGTATCGAAACATGGCCGACGGTTCGGCGGTGGCGCGGCAGCAGCTTCCAAGGGAGCGTCAGCCGGGCCGAACCGTTCGAACCGAGGATCAGCGTCTGGCGTTCAGCGCTCCTGCGGCTTCGCAGAAAAAAAGCAAAGATTCCGATCGGGCCGAGAAGAGCGACCGCTCCGAGATGAAGTTTGCCTTCGCCGGCGGCAACGGGCCGTTCTCCGGGTTTAACCGCGGGAAACGGGGCGGATCGGCGATTGTCCCCCCGGCGAACTATCGTCAAAAAAGTCCAGAAACAATGATCGCGGATACCCACGCGATGAGCGCGGGGATCCCGATGATTGGGGCGATGATCAATCAGCCGACCGGCGCCGAGGGCGGCCAAAAGGATGCCGGCGCGGTGATGATGGCATCGCGTCCCGACGCGCAGCCGGTTTCCGCGCCGGAAGCGCAGACGGCGCCAGCCCAGGGCGGACCGGCTCAGCCGGCCGCCGGCCAACCGGCCGAAGCACCCGGCGGCGCGGCTCCGGCGATGCTTCCGATCGATGAAAAACCGGCCGGTACTCCGGTATCTGAGCCGACACTTTCGACGGCACGTCCGGTTTCGGTCGAGTTTCCCTCCACGCAGTACCCCGCCAAGGACAGCGACGGCTGGGCCGCGCCGGGGACCGTCAACCAGCGGGAGCTCAGCGCCCCCAAGCCGCTGAACGAGAAAAAATCCGCGCCCGCCGCGACGGACGCGGCCCAGGAACGTTTTGACGACGGCCGCTTCGACGTGGTGGGCGTTCTCGGCTATTTCCCCGATCGGCCGAGCGGGTACCCCCCGTACGCGATCGTCCGATCGGATGGACACGCTCTGGAGATTCTCAGTTACGTCGCCGCCGAGAAGGGGAAGAACCTCGATTCGTTCGTCGGCAAAAAGATCGGCGTCAACGGAACGCAGGGGTGGTTTAAGCGCGGCGACGATAATCGCCGGCTGATCACCGCCCGGTCGGTCTTTCCGCTGGAATAGATCTTTTTTTACCGATCTGTTGTACAGTGCTTATTCGAAACGCGCCGCGACGAAGACGACGGTGCTTGGGTCCCCTTCGGCCTGAGTAAGCGTGAAGGTGTTGTTCCCGTCGGCGAACGCCTCGCGGGCGAAAGTAAAGACCAGCGCGCTTTTGGCCCCGGGGATGTTGTCCGGGGGCATGATCTGTCGGGCGATCGGTTCGGCGCCGCCCAGTGTGCCC